>CAYGPA010000801.1:0-1509 GCA_964351535.1 uncultured Planctomycetaceae bacterium | reverse complement strand
CGAACGAACCCGGAGAATCACGGATGTTGAAGATCGTCTTGTGCGCCGGTGCCGTCGCCGGGCTCGCGCTCGTGGCTTGTCGGTCGGCGAGGTCGGCGCCGACCGCCCAGGAGCTCGTCGAGGAAGGCGCGGCCCACATGGCCGAGGTCCTCGAGCGCGTCGTCTCCGACGAGGAGCGGGCCGCGCGCGCCCACGCCATCTCGGCTTCCTATCGGGAGGTGGAGCGGTCCTACTTCGAGAGCTTGAACGCGCACCGCAGGAGGCTGCGCGAGCTGAATGCGGACCACGCGGCGCCCCGCGAGCGCTTCGACGAGATCTTCGCCGCGTGCAACGCCGAGCGGCGCGCGTTCAAGGACGAGACCGTCGCGGCGTTCACGGCGCTCCGCGAGCACCTCGAGCCCGCGGAGTGGACGGCGGTGTTCGACAGCATGCGGGAGATGGACGAGAAATGGCTGGAGCTGGCGCAATGAGCACCCACGACCACGACGCGGCCGCCTCTGCCGCCCCGAGGGCGCGAGAACGGGTCACCGCCTTCCACCAGGTGCTCATTCTCGTCGCGCTGTCGTTCTTCGGCGGCGGCGGCGGGGAGGCCTCGCTCGGCGAGCGGACGCGCGACGTCGTGCGCGACGATGTTCGCCGTGAAGCGGCAGGCGCGATCGCGGACGAACTGGAACAGGCGCTGCGGGACCACCAGGCGGGACTCGTGCAGGTGCGGGATGCCTTCTTCGAGGTCGCACGCCACCACGGCGCGACGGCGGAGCAACTCGACGCAGCCCTCTCGGCGGGCCTGGTACGGGCCGAGGACTTCCAGCGCTCCCTCCAGGACGCCCGCGCGCGGCTGAGAGAGCAGGTGACCGCGGAGGAGTGGCAGGAGCTCTTCGGCGACCCGGACTGACCGCGCCTCGGACGTCTCGTCCGGACCTTCGGCTCCAGCCGCGACCGGCTGCACCCCGGCGACGAGGGAGCCGGCGCGCCCATCCGGTCGACGGGTACCCGAGCGTGGCGGCTCACGCGCGACGCAGGAGCTCGTGCGCGGGTAGTCTCTACCGCATGCCCCCCGGCCCCGAAGCATGGCACGAAGCCGGTCACGCGCTCGCGGCCCACTTGCTGGGTGGGGTCGTGCGGGAGGTGACGCTCGAGTCGGAGTGCGAAGGCTTCGAGGGTCACGTCACCGTCGAGTGGAGCGCGGCCGCCGAGGAGGACGCGGCGCGTCGCGATGCGACCGTCGCCCTCGCGGGGCCCGTGGCGGAGCTCGTCTTCCGCGGCGAGGACCTGCTGGACGACGCGCAGGCTCTGGCGAGCTGGCGGCGGGACTGGGACGAGGCCGACGCGCAGCTCGTGCGGCTCCATTCCGATCCCCGGGAACGCGAAGCGACGCGTCGGGCGATCCTCGGGGACCTTCGCCGGCAGTTCGACGAAGCTCGCGGCTACGAGACCCTGGCCCGGCTGGCGGACGCGCTCGACGCGCACGTCACGCTGGACGAGGTGCTGTTCACCGACGCCCTGGGG
>CAYGPA010000800.1:0-1511 GCA_964351535.1 uncultured Planctomycetaceae bacterium | reverse complement strand
CCACCGCGCGCGGTTCGCGGCGAAGTCCCGGTAGACGGCGACGAGCTCGCCGGAGGGCGTCGCGATCGCGTCGAGGTATGCGCCCGTACCGGGTGTCGCGTCGACGTCGCTCCGCTCCCACGTGAGGCCGGCGTCCGCCGAGCGCGCGACGCGCAGGCACTTGCGCGCACCCTCCTGGTACAGCACGACCCAGCGCAGCGCGTCGAGCGCGACCAGGCGGCACCAGCGTCCCGGATCGCCGGCGTCGTCGACGACGATCGTGTCCCACGTCTCGCCGAGGTCCTCCGAGCGCAGGAGCTCGAGCGCGTGCGTCGCGCCGTCGTAGTGCGCGATGCCGACGCGCTCGTCGCCGGGCGCCAGGATCGAGCAGTAGGCACCGGGCAGGCCGTCGGCGTCGAGCTCGAGGAAGCGATCGAACCGGACGCCGCCGTCGCGCGAGCGCCCGAAGCGCAGCGCGCGCGCCTCCTCGTCCGCGTAGGCCACGAGCAGCGTTTCTTCGCCCGTGACCGTCGCGTCGATCCACGCCCCGCGCCGCGGGTTGCGGTCGACGGCCGCGGCGAACCACGTGCGCCCGCCGTTGCGCGTCGAGGCGAGGGACAGGCGGCGGTTGCTCGTCTGGTAGACGAGCAGCGGTCGGCCGTCGGGGAACGCGACCAGCGCGTGCGGTCCGCGCGCGCCCTCGAAGATCGGCTGCTCGAGGATCGGCGATGCGCGGCGCGACTCCTGGGGGCGGGAGGGGAGCGCGGTGAGCGCTACGGCGAGCAACGCGGGCAAGAGCCTCACGGGGCCTCTCCGCCCTCGTCGCCCTCGTCGTCGTCGAGATAGCCGAGGGCGCCGAGCTGCCCACGCGTGCCCGCGTCGATCTCCCCGAGTTCCACGCGACCGTCGCCCGCCTCTTCCAGCGCGAGCAGCGCCTGCATGCGCCGCAGCTCGTCGGGGAACTCCGCCGCTCGGTCGCGCCGCTCGCCGGGATCCTGCGACAGGTCGAAGAGCTGCAGCCCTCCGTCGCGCCCGCGCAAGAGCTTCCAGCGTCCGTCGCGCACCATGCGCAGGGCCTCGCCCGACTCCTTGATCACCGGCTGGAAGCTCTCGGCGTAGGCGTGCCCGTCCGGCGCGAGCCGGGCGGCGAAGGGCTCGGGCACCTCCATGCCGATGGCGTCCAGCAGGATCCCCGGCACCGCGCGCGCGCGCAGCAGCTCGTCGACGCGCTCCCCGGCGGGCACGCGCCCCGGAGCGCGCAGGATGAACGGAACGCGCACCGTGTCGTCGAAGAGGAAGCGCACGTGGCCCTTGCCCTTCCCGCGCTCGCCCGGAAGCACCTCGCCGTGGTCGGCGACGAAGGCCACGACCGTCTCACCCGGATCGCGCGCCTCGAGCGCCGCGAGGAAGCGCCCGATCTCGTGGTCGGTGAAGGCCACCTCGCCGTCGTAGGGGTCCGCGAGGTCCGCGAACTCCGCCGGCGGGTCGTAGGGCATGTGCGGGTCCATGTAGTGCACCCACAGGAAGAACGG
>CAYGPA010000799.1:0-1512 GCA_964351535.1 uncultured Planctomycetaceae bacterium | reverse complement strand
TTCGTCTGGTGGACGCCAGCGTCCATCCTCACGCTCACGGCGATTGTGACCGGCATCGGAGTGGCGGTGGTGCGACATATCGTGGACGGTGACGCGGTCCGACACGGCACTGACGACGGGGAGCCCTGATCCCGGACCCTCTCCGACCTCCGCCGCGGCCCTGAGGCGGGACATGGCGTGGCTGCGGGTCGGGCGGCGTCCTAGCCGACCGGGAAGCTGGCCACCGCCTCGATGACGCGCTCTGCGTCGGACTCGGTTAGCTCCGGGTGAAGCGGCAGTCGTACCAGCGTCTCCGCAAACAATTCCGCCTCGGGGCAACGGTCTTGCGGCAGTGCAAGGCGCGACCCGTAGTTGCTGGCCGGGAGCGAACCGAAGTGTCGGGCCACCTCGATCCCGAGGCCTGCGCAATGCTCCACCAAGCCATCGCGTGTCGCTGAATCGGCCAGGGTCAACCAGAAGATGTGAGCGGGGTGTTCCGCCCCTTCGGGTACGAGCGGCATCCTCGAATCACTAGCGGTCGCCCATGTCGCGAGCTCGGCTGCGTAGAGGTCCCAGACTCGATGCCGCGCTGCCTGGATCTCCTGCGAACGACGGAGCTGAGCGGCCAGCGCGTTCACCAGCGCGTCCGACAACCGCCACGACGAACCGGGGCCTGTCCACTCGAACGCGTCCACGTCGCCTCGTTCGAAGGCAACCCGATTGGTGCCCTTGTCGAGCGCCACCGAAACGGACTCCCGGTACTCCGGGTCGTTCACCACCAGGGCGCCGCCGTCGTGGCAGGAGATGTTCTTCGTGCGATGGAAGCTGAAAGCTGCGAATGTGCCGAACCGGCCGAGCGGCGTTCCCGACCAACGTCCGAACAGGCTGTGGGCTGCGTCCTCGATCAGGGTCCAGCCGGCTTCCCGGCAGAGCTCGACGATCGGTTCCATGTCGCACCCGACTCCGCCGTAATGCATGCACACGACCGCACGAGTGTTCGATGACCCGCACCGTCGGATCGTCTCCGCTGTGACGTTGCCGGTATCGGGTTCACAGTCCGCGAACCGCAGGATCGCACCGCGCAACACGAACGGATTGGCGGTGGACGGGAACGAGAACGCAGGAACGATCACTTGGTCGCCGGGACCGATCCCCAGCACCGTGGCGGCCGCCTCGAGCGCGTGGGTGCACGAACTCGTGAGCTCCACCGCAGCTGGGCCGTCGAGCATCTGGCTGAGCGTGGACTCAGCGTCGACCCGGGCGGCGTGCCGGTCGGGGTCTTGAGCTGGGGCAGCACTTCCGTGGAGAGTCACAACCGGCTCCCGTTGCCCTACGCTGCGATTGTGCATCGGCTCGTCCAACTCCTGCGACGACTCGCTGTGGTGACCCAGGAGCAGGATAGGTCGCGCCGGGATCGTCCGAGCCGCCCACTGGAAGCCCGCTGACCGTGGCCGCCGGAGGTGAGGCGGGAGCGGACGCCGCAGAGATCTCGTTCGTGGTCACCACCTACGAGAGGCCCAGGGAGGCCGCGGC
>CAYGPA010000798.1:1186-1512 GCA_964351535.1 uncultured Planctomycetaceae bacterium | reverse complement strand
AAGGAGTTCCCCGGCAGAAACCTGCTCGCTGGCTTCGTGAATCGGAGCGAGGTAGATCTCGGATTGAAGCCGTTCCGCCATTTGGTCGCGTCATGCCTTCGTACGTCTGACGCCGACGCAACGTCTGAGTTGCGAAAAGCCGTCGCGCCCATCTTCGGCTAGGCCGTCGTGGAGCGCACCAGCCCGTCCAATGGGCTAACCAAGCTTGGCCATCGCATCGGCGGCCTTCGCTTCGTCGATCTCCGCGTACACCTCGGTTGTCTCGGCGGAGCTGTGACCGAGGACCGCTCGCGCCGCGTCGATCCCAAGCTCCTTGCGAATGCGGG
>CAYGPA010000798.1:0-1149 GCA_964351535.1 uncultured Planctomycetaceae bacterium | reverse complement strand
ACCGCTCGGGCCAGGCTGTCCTTGCTGTAGCAGTCGCCGGGCATGGCAGCCTCCACGGCATCATTCGAGGGGTGCGGTGCCGCCTTGTCGCGACGCGGCGTCTTGCTCCCCTGAGCTGCCCGTCGATGCCGCTCGGCCATCGCCTCTCGTGGTGAGAACAATGGCTTGGCCGGATCAGCTTTGGGAACGCGGAGCAGGTAGGGCGTGAGCACTTCCTGTGCGCGCGGGCCAATCGCGATGGCACGCACCTTCCCGTGGTGCTGCGTCTTGTGCAGCGGAGGCGTGTAGCACCAAACCCGTCCGCTTCGGTCCAGGGCGTCCGGGCAAAGCTGCCGAGCCTCGCCCGGCCGCATCCCTGTGAACCACATGAGCAGCACGATGTCACGCACGGGCGTGGTCAGGTGAGCCAGCGTAGCCTCGACATCCTCCCAGGAGACAGCTCGCACTGGCTTGGTCTCGTGGGCCTTGCTTCGGCCACGCTTGAGAGGCCGCAGGGCGCGGAGTGCGCCATAGACCTCGGGGACGACGAGCTCCTCCTCGGCTCCCCAGCCGAAGATACGCACGATGCGCCCAACCCGGATGTTGACGGTCGAACGTGCCAGGCCGGCTTCTACCATCGCCTCGCGCACCTCCTTGAGGCACCTGAGCTGAAAGCCGCCCGCCGGCATGGAGGCGTACAGTGCGAGCAGCGGCTTGACGGAGTAGCGGATGTTCGCGACTTCCTGGGTCTGGCTCCCGTCCGCGCGGCGGTAGTACACCTCGGCGTGCTTGAGGTAGAGCGCCACAAGGTCGGCGACGCTGAACGTGACCTCTCGGTCGCCGTCAGGCGGGAGTGCCCTGCCGTTCGCCTCCCAGCGTGCCTTGAAGGCCGCGAAGCGAGCGTGGGACTCGGGGTCGTCGAAGGGACCGAACCAGAACTGTCGGCCGTTGAAGCGCGCGTAGCCGTTGCCGCTGCGCTTGTGCCGCTTGAGGGTCGGTGCGGCCTTGATGCGTGATGCCATGGAATGCGGTTGGGGCAAGGAAGGCGTGGACGTATCCACGCTTTCGGGCCTTGGGCCGCACTGCGTTTCCGTGGCAGGTTCCCCTAAGCTGGGGATCGGCATCTAGTTGTGATGGTCGGGGCGAGAGGATTCGAACCTCCGACCTCTG
>CAYGPA010000797.1:0-1512 GCA_964351535.1 uncultured Planctomycetaceae bacterium | reverse complement strand
GGGCGGGTCGCCTCGGCCACGGTGGGTGCCACGACCTCGGCCGAGCTCGCCTCGGGAGCGCCGACGACCGGGTCGAGCGCCGGGTCCACGTCCGGCATTCCCGCCGGCCGACCCGCGTGCCAGACCAGGGTCAGCACGCCCAGGAGGGTCGCGACCAGGCCGCCGAGAATCGCTCGCTTGGCTCCCATTCCGTGAGGACCGAGGGGCCGCTACTCGGCGCACGCGGGCTTGTTCGCCAAAAAGTCGGCCGTCAGTCCGCGAGGCCCTCTCCGGGTGCCAGGCGGTGAACGCTGCCCGGCTCGAGGTCCCCGAACCGCTCCCGCGACCCGTCGGGCCAGGTCACGACCACGTCGCGCAGGAGCTCCGCGGAGCCGAGCCCCACGTGGACGCGCGCGTCGTGGCTCGAACAGTAGCCGTAGGCGACCTCGCAGCGGCGATGGACGGCGAGGTCGCCAACGCGCGCCTCGACCTCCGCGCCCAGCGCCGGCGCGCCGCGCGCGTCGACGACCGCGAGCGCGACGGACGCGCGGCCGTCCCCCACCACGTTGCGCAGCAGCCGGACGGCGCGCCCGCTCTCGACGACCGCGAGGTCGACGTCGCCGTCGTTGTCGAAGTCGCCGAAGGCCGTACCCCGGCTCGTCCCGAGGAGCACCCGATCCGTGCCGCCGCGCGGCAGCACCTCGACGAAGCGCCCGTCCGCGCCGCCGCGGAACAGCAGGTTCGGCTCGGCGTAGGCGTCCTCCGGATCCGGAGAGGGCTCCCACTTGCCCACGCGGCCGTTGGCCACGAAGAGGTCGAGCCGGCCGTCGGCGTCGAAGTCGGCGAACCCCATGCCGAAGCCCGTGAAGTCGATGCTCGGTCCCGAGAGGCCGAGCACCGCCGTCGCGTCCGAGAAGTCGCCGCGCGCGTTGCGGTAGTACGTGTTGGACTCGTTGCGCAGGTGCGTGAGGAACAGGTCGAACCAGCCGTCGGCCTCGAGATCCACCGCGGCGACGCCCATGCCGGCTTCCGGCGTTCCCTGGCGATTCACGGCGCAGCCCCTCGAGAGCGCGGCGTCCCCGAACCGTCCCTCGCCGTCGTTGGTCCACAGCTGATTCGGCATGCCGTCGTTCGCCACGTACACGTCGAAGTCGCCGTCGCGGTCGAAGTCCGCCCAGGTCACGCCCAGACCGTTGCCGAAGGCCGCCCCGAGGCCCGCCGCGACGGTCGCGTCCTCGAAGGTCCCGTCGCCGCGGTTGACGTAGAGCACGTCGCGCGCCGGACGGTCGTAGTTGTTGGGCGAGCAGTAGTCGCGCTCGCCGGAGCCCGCGCGGCAGTCCAGCTCGTTCTCGATCGACCAGCCCAGATAGTTCACGACGAAGAGATCCGGCAGCGCATCGCCGTTCGCGTCGACGAACGCCGCGCTCGTACCCCAGGCCTCGTCGCCGACGCCGGCGCGCGCCGTGACGTCCTCGAAGGTCCCGTCCCCGCGGTTGCGGTACAGCACGTTGGCGCCGACGTTCGTCACGTAGA
>CAYGPA010000796.1:0-1519 GCA_964351535.1 uncultured Planctomycetaceae bacterium | reverse complement strand
AGTTCGGCGGCTACGGCTTCAACAAGTCGCACTCGACCGCCTACGCGCTGATCACGTACCAGACCGCGTTCCTGAAGGCGAATTTCCGCACCGCGTTCCTGGCGGCGAACATGTCGTGCGAGATGGGCGACTCCGACAAGGTGAAGGCCTTCCTCGACGACGCGCGGACCGCGTCGATCTCGGTGCGGGGTCCGGACCTGCGCCACTCCGCGTGGGAGTTCGAACCGGAGGAGGGCGAGATCCGCTTCGGTCTCGGCGCGATCAAGGGCACGGGCTCCAAGGCGATCGAGGCCATTCTCGCCGGAAGAGACGCGCTGCAGGCCGAGGGCAACCTGCCGACGCTGCACGAGCTGACGAGCGCGGTCGACCCGACCGACGCGGGCCGCACCGTCTGGGAAGCGCTCGTCCGCGCCGGCGCCTTCGACTTCTCCGGACGCAACCGCGGCGCGCTGCTGCACGACCTCGACGGCGCCCTCGCCGACGCGGCCCAGGCCGCCGCCGACCGCCGCTCGGGGCAGTCCTCGCTGTTCGACCTCGGCGGCGACGTGCTGCCGAGCCCGGGCACGGAGAAGCGCAGTGCGGACGGCGAGGACGTCGCGGAGCGCGGCGCCATGACGCGCGCGGAGACGCTGCGCGCGGAGCACGACGTGCTGGGTTTCTACCTCTCAGGCCACCCGCTCGAGGAGCGCGCCGGACTCTTCGGCATGCTCTCCAACGTCCGCACGACCCAGATCGCCGAGCGCCCGCCCGGCGCCGAGATCGCGATGGCCGGCCTCATCGTGAACCTGAGCGAGGCGATCGTGAAGACCGGCAAGTACGCCGGCCGCAAGATGGCGCGCTTCCGCCTCGAGGACCTCGAGGGCGGCGTGCAGGTGACCTGCTTCCCGCGCACGTTCGAGGAGGTCCGCGAGCTGCTCGTCGACGACACCGTCGTCGTCGCCCGCGCCAAGGTCGAGGAGTCCGACGAACCCGGGCTGATCCTCGAGGAACTCATGACCGTCGAGGACGCGCTGACGCGCTTCGAGGGCGGCCTCGTCGTCTTCCTCGAGCCCGAGGACGCCCCTCGCCTCCCCGAGCTGCGCCAGGTCTTCGAGAAGCACCGCGGCGGCCGCCCGGTCTACCTCCAGGTCACGGGCTCCGACGGCGCCAACCGCCGTGTGCGCACCGACCCCAAGTGGCGCGTGGCCATCGGCGAGGACCTGGCAGAGGACGTCGGCCAGCTCCTGGGCAAGAACCGCGTGCGCCTCGCGCGCGTCTAGCCCAGCCTGGAGCATTGAAGACCGGCTCGGCGTCCTCTCCTTTCGACAGGATGGCCCGCCAGACCAGCGCCCGCCAGGCACCGGCGAGAGCGGACTCGAGCGGTTCGATCCAGACGTCGGCTCGTCCCTGACGGACTGGGTTGCGTGTGGCACGCGCCGCGGCCTCCCGCCGCAGGCCCTTGCCGCGCCCCGACCTGGGCGCGCGACGTCCCGGACGAGGCCCCGGGGGCCGTCCCCGGGGCCCTGCAGGCGCCCGGACC
>CAYGPA010000795.1:0-1535 GCA_964351535.1 uncultured Planctomycetaceae bacterium | reverse complement strand
CGCAGGTGCACGACGCCGATCAGCCACGGCCGCGGTCCTTCGAGCTTCCACATGCGGCAGATTCTAGGCCTGGAGGAAGCGCTCGGCTCCTCCGGATCGCGCGGAGGTGGCGCAGCCGCGCCCGTTCGCGGTTCTTCGAGAGCGTGAGGTACTCGGAGGTTCGAGCCCGGTCCCGCATGCGGAGCCTCCCCGCGGAGCGCAGCGGTCCGGTGGAGCGGACCGCCGGTCTCGGGTCCGGGGTCGCGCGGCCCGGGGCCGGACACCCGGCTCGCAGGGAACGCGGTCGGCCCGGCGCGGGACCTCCGGACTCCCCGAACGGGACCCTCGAGGTCAGCCGAGCGCGCGCTCGGGGCAGAGTTCCTCGACACGCCGCCTTCGCTCCCCCGCTCGCCGCCCCTTTCCGATCGTCGCGGGGACCGCGATCGACGGACGAGGGATACGATTCGATGCTGGGAATGACGGACGAGACCGAGATCCTGGTGCGGGACGCCTCGCAGGGGGCCCTGGGTGCCGTGGAGGAGCTGTTGGCGCGCTACCTGCCCGGTCTGCGCGGCTACGTGCGGCGGCGCGCCGGCGGGCTGATCCACGCGAAGGAGTCGAGCTCCGACGTCGTGCAGTCGGTCTGCCGCGAGGTGCTCGAGCGGCTGGCGGACGAGCGCTTCGACTACCGCGGCGAGGAGGCCTTCCGCCGCTGGCTCTACCAGGCGGCCGTGCTGAAGATGCGCGACCGGCGCCGCTTCTACCTCGCGGAGCGACGGGACGCGGGGCGCGAGGTCGCTCCGCGCGGCGGCTCGACGGGCGCGGGACTCGAACCCTTCCGCGCTTCCGGAACGCCCAGTCAGGAGGTCGGGCGGCGCGAGGAGATCGCGCGCGTCCAGGCCGCCCTCGAGCAGCTGCCCGAGAACTACCGACGCGTGATCGAGCTCGCCCAGCTCGAGGGCCGCTCGCACCGCGAGATCGCCGCGGAGCTCGGCATCAGCGAGGCGAACTCGCGCGTGCTGCTGTCGCGCGCCCTCGCGCGCCTCGCACGCCTCGGCGCGCGCCGCGGACCGCGCGCGGCTCCCTGAGCCGCGCGCGCGCAACGACCGGCACAGCCTCCCGGCCGCACGCTCGCCGCGCGCGGCGCTCCCGAGCCCGTGGGGCCGCGCGGCGCGCTGCCCGCTACGCGCGCTCGGCCTCGAGCTCCTCGAAGAACGACTTCCACGGCTCCGCCTGCCAGGCCGGCGAGTCGTCGCGCTTGCAGAACGAGAGGACCGCATCGAGCTCCTCGCGCGCCGACGCGCCGCGCCGGATGCGCTGGCGCGCGCGCACGGCCCAGGTCTGGGCGGCCAGCCACCCCACGCGATTCTGGCAGCCGCGCAGGTCGCGCGCGCGCTCGAAGCAGTCGATCGCGCGCTGGAGGAGCTGCTCGTCCTCCTCGTCCCGCCCGCGCGCCTGCAGGATCTCGCCGAGCGTGACCGAGAGCTCGTAGTCCCGCGGATGCTCGGCGCAGGCCGCCTCGAGCGCGCGCTGCAGCGCGGGGAGGTCCTCGCGCG
>CAYGPA010000794.1:0-1557 GCA_964351535.1 uncultured Planctomycetaceae bacterium | reverse complement strand
TCTACCGCGACCCCGCCGACCCGTTCGGCGACGGCCTGACCGACGGCGTCGAGTTTCTGATCTGCGACTAGGCGCGCAGGCGCGGCCGGACCCGGCCGCGCCGTGCCACGGCAAGGCGGCACGGTCGCGACTCGCCCCGCCGCGGCTCGCGCGTGCTGGCAGCCGCGGCTACGCTGGTGCAGGCGCTTGGGTGCGGCTGACATGAACGATCTGCGACGGACGATCCGGGAGTTCCTGGAGCTGGCCGAGGGGCCAGCCACCGCGCGGTCCGACGAACGAGGTCTGGCACGACTCCTCGACAGACTCGCCCTGGCGAGCCACGCGTCGCGCCCCACGGCTCCCGAAGGCGATGCGGAAGCACCTCGCCGGGACTACGCGCAGCTCCGCGCGAGGATAGCGGTGCGTTTCCCCGACTACGGTCTCTATCGCGCGGCGGGCACGCTTCCCGAAGACGAGTTCCTCGTGGGAGACGCGATCGACGACCTGACGGACATCGCGCTCGACCTGTCCGCGGTCGCGTGGCTGTGGGAGCACGCCGGGGAAAGCGACGCGCTGTGGGAGTTCCACCGCAGCTTCGAGACGCACTGGGGCTCGCACCTGCGCGCGCTGCAGGTCTACGTTCACGAGCTCGACGCCGGGGCGCGGCGTACCGATGGAGGTCGGTGAGTGGAGCGCGTGGCCCCCGTTCTCGCAATCGACGACCACGGGGAGGCGGTCGCCTTCGGCGTCGCGGGGTACGGGTTCGAGGTCCTGCTCGAGCCCCGCCACGAAGCGGTCTTCCCCGTCTTCGCGGCCGTGAAGCAGCGCGACCCGATACGGAGCCACTCCGAGCACCTCCGCGGGCCGGAACACCCCGGACGAGGCCCGAGGCCTGACGCGACGGACTCTCCGGCGGAGGGGGTGCCCCGGTGAAGCGCGTCATGTGGATCGAGGACAAGTCCGACGGCGTCGCCGGCCCCGCCCGGATCGGGTGGGTCGAGAGTCGCAACGGCGGCAAGAAGCTCGTCTACGCCGGCCGGACGTTCCTGTCCCTGCGCGGCGCGGGCTTCAAGGCGAACTTCTACGACCGCGACACGAAGTCACCCTTCTGGATCTCCGGCTGCCGCCGCGACGGCCGCGACGCGCTCTACAGTACCGACGTCACGATCGACGAAGACGCGCTCGAGGAGTACTGGATCCGCATCCGCAACCGCCCGGAGAACGTCGCCGTCCGCAAACTCCGCGCGCGCGGAAAGCACTCCTCCAGGTAGTCCACGAACTCGGGCGCCCATCGCGCTGCTCGCGACCGGACGCTCGGCGTGCCGGCGGAGAAGCTCCTCGCAACTCCCTAGGGCGGCCCGTCGACGACCTGCACGAAGGGGACGTCGGCTCCCTCCGCGCTCGGGCGGGGGACGATCGCGAGGAGCAGGTCCGAATCGGTGAGCGCGAAGCCGACCTTCGAGGGCGGACTCGAGTTCTCGTGAACCGGACCCGGCAGCCAGGATTGCGGGCCGCGCGGCTCAGCCGTGCCCTCGCCCGAGCGTTCGAAGACCTGGATGCGCCGGCCGAGGCCGAGGG
>CAYGPA010000793.1:0-1559 GCA_964351535.1 uncultured Planctomycetaceae bacterium | reverse complement strand
GATGATCCGCGGCGGGCACCTCGACCTGTGCGTGCTGGGCGCCCTGCAGGTGGCCCGGAACGGCGACCTCGCCAACTGGTCGGTGGGGGGGCCCGACGCGATCCCCGCCGTCGGCGGCGCGATGGACCTCGTTGCGGGCGTCAAGGCGATCTACGTCGTCACGCAGCACGTCACGAAGCAGGGCGAGCCCAAGCTCGTCGAGGCATGCACTTTTCCGCTGACCGGGCGCGGAGTCGTCGATCGCGTCTACACGGACCTGGCGGTGATCGAGGTGACGGGCGACGGCTTCCGGCTGGTGGAGCTGGCCCCCGGAGTCGAGGAAGAGTACGTCCGGGAGCGAACCGGCGCCCCGCTCCTCCCCATGCGCGAACCCAAGGCTCAACCCCAGCCGTGACTCCTCCCGAAGTGACCTCGAAGAGCGCCGCGCTGTACGAGCGTGCGCTGCGGACCCTCCCCGGCGGCGTCAGCCGCAACACGGTGCTGCGCTCGCCGCATCCGCTCTACGCGGATCACGCACGGGGCTGCCGCGTGACCGACATCGAGGGCGTCACGCGCGTCGACTTCTCCAACAACATGGCGTCCCTGATCCACGGGCACGCCGACCCCGAGATCGTGGCCGCGGTCACCGAGCAGCTCGCGCGCGGGTCGGCCTTCACGCTCGCCACCGAGGTCGAGGTGGAGTACGCGGAATACCTGTGCGCTCGCTGTCCGTCGTTCGAGAGGCTGCGCTTCGTGAACTCCGGCACCGAGGCCGTCATGGGCATGCTGAAGGCCGCGCGCGCCTTCACCGGCCGCCCGAAGATCGCCAAGATCGAGGGCGCCTACCACGGCCTCTACGACTACGCCGAGGTCAGCCAGTCGGCGAAGCCGGAGACGTGGGGAGACCCGCTGCGACCGACGAGCGTGCCCGTCTCCCGGGGAACGCCGCAGAGAGCGCTCGACGACGTGGTCGTGATCCCGTTCAACGAGCCGGATCGGGCGCGCGAGCTCTTGGACGAGGTCAAGGGCGAGCTCGCCTGCGTGCTGCTCGACCCGATGCCGCACCGCGTCGGACTCGAGCCCGCGGACGCGGAGTTCGTGCAGGCGCTGCGCGACTGGACGCGCGCGAACGACGTGCTGCTGGTGTTCGACGAGGTCATCACGTTCCGCTCGGAGTTCCGCGGGGCGCAGTCGTGGTACCCCGGCGCGAGTCCGGACCTGACGGCCATGGGCAAGTCCATCGGCGGAGGCTTCCCCGTGGGAGCGATCGCCGGTCGTGCGGAGGTCATGGACGTGATGAACCCGCTGCGGGAGCCGGTGCTGTTCCCGCACTCGGGTACGTTCTCGGCGAACCCGATCACGATGGTCGCCGGCATGACGGCGATGCGTCGCTTCGACGAGGCCGCGGTCGCGCGGCTCAACGGGCTGCGGGATCGAGCCGCGGCCGGAATCGAGGCGGCCATCGAGCGCACCGGGCTGCAGGCCTGCGTCGCCGGCGGCGGCTCCATGCTGCGCGTGCACTTCAAGCCGACGGTGCCGCGCAACTACCGCGAGGCCTACATGGGACCGGCGGAGAACGC
>CAYGPA010000792.1:0-1563 GCA_964351535.1 uncultured Planctomycetaceae bacterium | reverse complement strand
CCAGCGCGGGAGCCCACGTGGTCCGGTCGTTCCAGTCGAAGCGCGTCGCGCCCGAGCGGGAGGCGGCCCGGACCGGGAGGCCGGCCGCGGTGAGACGCTGGGTGACGCGGCGGCCGGTCTTGCCGGCGGCGCCGAGGACGAGGGTGGTGGGGGTGGCTTGGGTGTTCATGCAGGTAGTTTCGGCGCCGCGGTCGAGACGATCCATGGCTGGAAGGATCGATTGCATGTCCCATCGTCTACACTGGCGCCCATGGACGCCCTCTCCGGACTGCTCGACGGCCCGCGCGCGCGCGGCGCCTTCCTCCTGCGCTCGGTCCTGAGCCCGCCGTGGTGCCTGCGCGTGGTCGACGAGGCGCCGCTGACGCTGCTCGCGCTCGCGCGCGGCACGGCCTGGATCCTGCCCGAGAGGGGCGAGCCCGTTCCCCTCGGCCCCGGCGACGTCGCCGTCGCGCGCGGCCCCGACCCGTACACCGTCGCCGACGACCCCGCGAGCTCGCCCGACGTCGTGATCCACCCCGGAGGGCGCTGCGAGTCTCCGCGCGGCGAGTCCATGGCCGAGAGCATGTCGCTCGGCGTGCGCACGTGGGGCAACGACCCCGACGGCTCCACGGTGATGCTCGTCGGGACGTACGAGTCGACGAGCGACATCAACGCCCGCCTGCTGCGCGCGCTGCCGCCGCTCCTGTCGCTGTCGAACGACGCGTGGGACTGTCCGCTCGTGCCGCTGCTGTGCGACGAGGTCGTGAAGGACGCGCCGGGACAGTCGGCCGTGCTCGACCGCCTGCTCGACCTGCTGCTCATCGCGGTGCTGCGGGCCTGGTTCGCACGGCCCGAGTCCGAGGCGCCTGCGTGGTATCGCGCCCAGGGCGATCCGCTCGTCGGTCGCGCGCTGCGCCTGATGCAGTCGAACCCGGCGCACCCCTGGACCGTCGCGAACCTCGCCTCCGCCTGCAGCGCGTCGCGCGCGGCCTTCGCGCGTCGCTTCCACGAGCTCGTGGGCGAGCCTCCGATGAAGTTCCTCACCGAGTGGCGTCTCTCCCTGGCCGCGGACCTGCTGCGCGAACCGGACGCGACGCTCGGGGCCGTGGCTCACGCGGTCGGCTACAGCGGCGCCTTCGCGCTCAGCACGGCGTTCAAGCGCGTGCGCGGCGTCAGCCCGCGCGAGCATCGAGCGCGCTGCGCGTCGACTTGACGCACACGGCGCCGGATCAGCCGCGCAGGTGCGCCGTGACGCGACGCCAGCGCTCGAGCTTCTCCGCGCGCGTGAGCGAGGCGTGCGCCGGGCTGGTCGACGGCAGGCGCTCGAAGTGCACGTGCTCGAGCGCGAGCGTCGGCCGCACGTGCCGGCGCCACGCCTGCTCGGCCTTCGCGCCGTTGAAGTACACCGCGGTCACGTCGGGCTGCCGCGCGAAGAACCCCGCGAAGTCGTTGGGGGACTCCGAACCGGCGACGATCGCGCTGTCCAGGCTCCCGGGACGAACGCACGTCTGCAGGACGTCCCACAGTGCGACTCCGGCCCGGGAGAGCCGGCGCGTCCGCTCCGCGTACGGAAGCTCGGGGGAC
>CAYGPA010000791.1:0-1570 GCA_964351535.1 uncultured Planctomycetaceae bacterium | reverse complement strand
GGGCGAACTCGACGCGCGAGTGGGTGAAGTTCCTCGATCCCCTGGACACGACGCCCGACTTCCAGGCGCGCGCGCGGGTCCAGTGGAACGCGACCTGCGCGGCCTTCTTCGCCGGCAGCGCGACCCAGTTCGCGCGGGCCATGGGGGGCTGCAACGACCTGGCGTTCTCGACCGTCGTCGTGCACGAGCTGGGGCACTGGTACAACGAGCGCTACGGCACGCTGAACGGCTCCGACGGCATGGGCGAGGGCGCCGCGGACGTGTGGGCGATGTACGTCGCCGACACGCCCATCGTCGGCGAGAACTACATGACCTCGGGCGGCAGCGTGCGCACGGGGCTCAACACGGTGCAGTACTGGGGCGACGGCAACGCGTGCCCGCTGGGCAGCTCGCACAGCTGCGGTCAGGTCCTCATGGGGGCCTTCTGGAAGATGCTCGCGAACCTGCGCGCGACCCACGGCACCGTGGCGGGCCGGAGCGCGGCCGGCGCGCTGTTCCTGGGCTGGAACAACGCCTTCGACCAGACGGCGATCGAGGACGCGATCGTGCTGCAGCTCCTGGCGCTGGACGACGACGACGGCGACCTCGCCAACGGCACGCCCAACCTGGACGACATCGTCGCGGGCTTCACGGCCCACGGCTTCACGGGGTTCGAGCCCGTCGCCGAGACCTACTGCACGGGCAAGACCAGCTCCGCCGGCTGCGTGCCCTTCGTGAGCTTCGCGGGCTCTCCGAGCGTCTCGGCCTCGAGCGCCTTCCCGGTCACCGCGAACGACGTCGTCCCGACCGAGTCGGGATTTCTGCTCTACAGCTTCAAGAAGGCCAACCTCGACTTCCACGGCGGCAAGCTGTGCGTCAAGGCGCCGATCGTGCGCACGCCGGCGAAGGCCGCGAAGAACCCGGGCGGCGGCTGCTCGGGGTGGACCCTGCGGCGGAACTTCAACGCGACGATCCAGAGCGGCCTCGACCCCGCGCTGACCGCGGGCGCTCTCGTGCACACCCAGTGGCGCCAGCGCGACCCCGCCGACCCCGCCGGGTTCGGCGACTCGCTGTCCGACGGACTGCGCTTCGCGATCGCTCCGTGAGTGACGGTCAGGGCAGCGCGTCCCACCAGTCCGGCGGGGCGTCGATCCGGGCGAGCTCCGCGCGGAGGGCGGCACGCAACTCCGCCAGGCGCTCAGCCTGGTCGGGATCCGCCGCGAGGTCGGTCGTCTCGTCGGGGTCGCTCGCGAGGTCGTAGAGCAGCTCCTCGACGCGCGGTGAGCGGAAGCGGACGTACTTCCAGCGCTCCGTGCGGAGCGCGAGTTCCGCGGGGCCGCGGGCGGGGTCGTCGTAGGAGTCGAGCACGGCGAACTCCGTGCGCCAGTCCCCGGCCTCGTCGCGCCTCGCCTCGTCGCGCCACAGGGGGCGCAGGCTGCGCCCCTGGGCGTCGGCGGGCACGGGCACGCCCGCCAGGTCGAGCAGCGTCGGCGCCAGGTCGACGTTCAGCGCCAGCTCGCTGCGGCGGGAGTCGGCTGCGATCTCCGCGGGCCAGCGCACGATCAGCGGCACGCGGATCGAGGGCTCGAAG
>CAYGPA010000790.1:0-1584 GCA_964351535.1 uncultured Planctomycetaceae bacterium | reverse complement strand
GGGCCGTGGCGCAACCTGACGCTGCGGCTCGCCGCGCGGGAGGCGCTCGAGTACCCGCCGGGCTACGCGGCCTGGAAGGGCGAGCTGCTCGCGCAGCGCGTCGATCCGCGCTTCCGCGAGTTCCTGTACGACGGGGTGCCGACGACCGTGCGCCTGGACGAGGTCGTCTGGGGCGGCGTGGCCGTCGACGGCATCCCGGCGCTCGAGGACTCCGCGACGCTGGCCGCGTCCGAGGCGAGCTACCTCGACCCCGACGAGCCCGTCTTCGGCGTCAGCCTGAACGGAGAGCACCGCGCGTACCCGCTGCGCATCCTCGACTGGCACGAGATGGCGAACGACACCCTCGGCGGCGTCCCGATCGCGCTCGCGTACTGCACGCTGTGCGGCGCCGGCGTCGTGTACCGCCGCGAGTTCGGCGGGACGACGACCACGTTCGGCTCCTCGGGCCTCCTGATGCGCTCGAACAAGCTGATGTTCGACCGCGCGACGAAGTCACTCTGGAACCAGCTCACGGGCGAACCCGTGATCGGCCCGCTGGTCGGCGAGGACCTGCGCCTCGAGGTCCTGCCCGGCGTCGTGACGTCGTGGTCCCGCTGGAGCGCGCAGCACCCCGACACGTCCGTGCTGAGCCTCGACACGGGCCACGAGCGCGACTACCGCCCCGGCGCCGCCTACGGCGACTACTTCGGCTCCAGCCGCACGATGTTCCCCGCCCCCGGCGCGCCGCCCGAGCTCGCGGACAAGGAGCAGCTCTTCGCCGTGCGCGTCGACGGACGCGCCAAGGCCTTCCCGCTGCGCCTCGTTGGCGAGCGCCCCGTGTGGAACGACCGCGTCGGCGACACGAACGTCGTCGTGCTCGGACCTCCGCCGGTCCCGGACGAACCGCTGCCGCCCCGTTGGATCGAGGCGCTGGGTTCAGGCAGCGAAGCGCGCCAGGCCTCCGAGCTGACCACGGCGCGGGCGCTGCGGATCCTCGACGCCGACCCCGCGCTGCTGGACGAGCTCGACCGCGCGCTGGGCCTGGCGCTACGACCCGAGACCCGCATCGCCATCCTCGAACGCTTCGCCCCCGAGGCCCCCACCCCCCGCATCGCCCCCGACCTGCGCGACGAGCTCGCCTCCTTCGGCCTGTCCGCCGAAGCTCGCGCCTACGAGCGCGGCACCGCGCGCTTCGAGCCCGCCCCGACCCCGGGCGAACTCCTCGACGCCGAAGGCCGCACCTGGAAGATCACCGAGGACGCCCTGCTCGGCCCCGGAGACCAGCGCCTCGCCCGCCTCCCCGCCCACCTGGTCTTCGCCTTCGGCTGGCAATCCTTCTTCCCCGACGGCGAGCTCGCGGAGTAGGCCTACTTGGAGTCGTCTCCAACTTCCCCGGATACGTACAGGCAGTAGGCGAGGCGTTCTCCAAGTCGAGGGTCCGGAGCAGGCCTCCACGTCGCGACCAGAAAGTCGTCGAGCCCGTCCCCATCAACGTCGCCAACGTTGTCTCCGGACAGGCCGGCCGTCTAGATCTTCTGAAGCAGCTTTCCGGAGCTCGCATCGAGGATCCTCAGGTGCGCAGGCTCGCCCCACGGCCAGAAGTAG
>CAYGPA010000789.1:0-1585 GCA_964351535.1 uncultured Planctomycetaceae bacterium | reverse complement strand
AAGAGTCCGGGCCAGCGCCGCGCGGGTCCGGCTCAGAAGCGAAAGCCGACCGAGACGACCACGGAGTGCAGCCAGGCGAAGTTGTACACGCTGTCGTTGTCCGCGCCGCCCTCGATCGTCCGGTAGCCGAAGCCCAGGCTGCACGCTTCGCTGACGTCGTAGTGCGCCTTGAGCGAGAAGTCGACCGCGCGCCCCTGCGCCGAGGCCAGCCCGTCGAGCTCGGACACGAGGCGCCAGCGCTCCGCGGGGAAGTACTCCGCCGAGACGTTCACCAGCGGCACGATCCCGACGTCCGAGTCCGAGGCGCGGGTCGCCCCCTGCTCCAGCTCGATCTTCGCGTCCCGCACGAAGAGCGTGCCCCCGACGCGCAGCCGCCAGTTCTCCCGATGCAGGAACGTGTAGCGGTAGCCGAGGCGGTAGGAGCTGAACTTGTACGTCCCCTTGGTCCGCACGCCCGCGGCGAAGGTCTGCCCGTCGAACGACGTCGTCTGATCCAGCGTTCCCGCGCCGTCGAATTCGATCGGCGCGAGCACCGCCCGAACCGCGTGCCGCCCGTCGATGTCCCAGTCCCCGGTGACGCGCGCGACCGGGAACGGCCCCTCGTCGATCAGGTCCGCCATCGAGAATCGCGTGCCGCTGTCGCCCGGGATGCGCACGTCGTTGCGGCTCTGCCACAGCGCGCCACCCTCCACCTCGAGGTTGAAGGCACGCGCGTCGCGCGCCGCGCTGAGCGACGAGCCCGGACTCGCGCAGGACGCGCACAGCACCAGCAGGAAGAGGATCCGCATCGTCACGTCACGGGCTGCTAGGGTAAGGGACATGCGCGGACTTCTCACGTGGCTCGGCTGGGTCCTGCTGTCGTTCAGCGCCGCCGTCATCGGCGCCGCGACGCCGCCTGGCGACTGGTACCTGACCCTCGCCAAGCCGGATTGGACTCCGCCCGGCTGGGTCTTCCCCGTCGTCTGGACGACGCTCTACGTGCTGATGGGAACCGCCGCCTGGATCGTCTGGCGCAAGGGGAAGGAGAGGTCCGGCACGCGCGGCGCGCTCTCGCTGTTCCTCCTCCAGCTCGCCCTCAACGCCGCATGGACGCCGACCTTCTTCGGCGCGCACCGGATCTTCCCGGCGCTGCTGGTCCTCGCGGCGCTGTGGCTCGCGATCCTCGCGACGATGCTGGCATTCCGCAAGGCGAGCGTGCCCGCCGCGCTGCTCCTCGCGCCTTACCTCGTGTGGGTGTCGATCGCGACGGTCCTGAACTTCGAGATCTGGCGACTGAACGCGTAGCTCCGCAGCGGCGCGCCTCGCGCTCACGCCGGTCGCGGCCCGCCACCCTCGCCGACCAGCTCCATCCGCGAGGTGGGCGGCGCCAGCTCGATTCCCGCGGCCTCGAAGCGGCGGATGAGCTCGAGGTTGACCCGCTGGGCGAACTCGAGGAACGCCCAGTAGTCGGGCGGTGCGTACCAGTAGCAGACGAAGAGGCTGAAGGAGTCGTCGTTGAACTCGTCGAAGTAGACTCGCGCCGGCTTGCCCTCGGGCATGCCCTCGTGGTCCCGCAAGAGCTCGCGGACGATCTCCACGGCCTCCT
>CAYGPA010000788.1:0-1588 GCA_964351535.1 uncultured Planctomycetaceae bacterium | reverse complement strand
CGGGGTGCGCGCAGCCGAAGTTGCAGGCGACGCGCTCCTCGGTCGTGCGGCCCTTGCGGTGCGCCACCAGCAGGAACCGGAAGTCCCCCATCGTGGCCAGGCCGGTCACGATCGCCGGATCGTCGGCGAACACGCGGTCGCCGCGCAGCTCGAAGAAGTCGTCGAGGATGGTCTGGATGTAGTCGCCGGCCACCGGTCGCTCGACGTGGCGCGCGACGTTGACGGTCTCCCAGGCCGAGAGGCCCTGGTAGGTGGTCTCGATGGCCTCGCCGAGGCGCGTGCGCAGCGCGTCGATCTCCTCGGTGATGTCGAGGTGCGTCCGGGCCGAGAGCTCTTCCAGCTCCGCCAGCTGGGCCTCCAGCTCGCGGATCGGGCGCTCGAACGCCATGCCCGGTGCGCGGGTGCCTTCCTTGCGTCGTGTCTCGTTCTTCGCCACGGGGTGCCTCGCGGGCATCCTCGGCCAGCCTGCGGGGGGAAGCAAGCCTGACCCCCGCGGGACTCCACGCCCGAGGGCGCTGCCGTACCTCCCGCCGCTGCTGTCGCGGACCGGCGGAGGGCGTCGGGGTCCCGCCGCTCCCCGCTCCCCGCGGGCCGCGGACCGGCCACCGGACCGGTCCGGCCCGCGCGCAATCGCAGGCCGGCACCCCCGGGCTCAGGCCCCGGCGGGCGCGCGCTCCCGGGCCCGCGCGCCTCTTCCCGACCGGCGCCGGAGGAGAGATCGCGGGGGCCGAGTTTGGGTCCCACGCACCCAGCCGCTACGATCTGCGGGCACCCGCCGTCAGAAGGGTCGCGGTCCAGCCACGCAAGGTCTTGTGCCTCGAGGTCGGATCGCCGCCACCGGTAGTGGTGCACCCCATGGCCGACTCCGCCCTCGACATCTCCACCATGACCCCGCACGCCTCCGCAGAAGCGCGCCCCCGCGGCCCCGGCACCCCCTGCCCCCAGGCATGGCGGGTCGAGGTGTTCCGGCGCGCCGAGGTCGACGATCCGGACGGTGCGGAGGCGCTGTCGAAGCTCGCCGAGATCGGCGTCGACGGCGTGACCGCCGTCCGGCGCGGTCGCGGCTACCTGCTGCCGCCCGAGCTCGAACGCGACGTCGTGCTGCGCATCGTGGAGGAGCTGCTCGCCGACCCGGTCGTGGACCATCCCCGCATCACGAAGCCCGGCGAGGCCCCCGACTCCGTACCGGCCGCGCGCATCCTCGTCGCGCGCAAGCGCGGCGTCATGGATCCCGTGGCGCTGACCGTCGCGCGCGCGATCGAGCGCGCGCAGCTCACGCCGCAACGTCCCCACGTCCAGAGCTTCGACGCCTGGGAGCTCACCGGCGAGCTCGCGACCGCACAGCTCGCGCGCATCGCCTCCGAGCTGTTCGCGAACGAGGTCATCGACGACCTCTTCGTCGCGTCGGAAGGGCTCACGTGGTCGCCCGCGACGACGCCGGCGCGGCGCGCGGACGACGCGGTCACCGTGCCGCTGCTCGAGGCCGACGACGAGCGGCTCGAGGAGCTCTCGCGCACCGGCGAGCTGTCGCTCTCGCTCGAGGAGATGCAGGCCATCCGCGCCCACTTCGCGCAGCTCGATCGCGAGC
>CAYGPA010000787.1:0-1608 GCA_964351535.1 uncultured Planctomycetaceae bacterium | reverse complement strand
CTCCTCGACGGCCTCGTCGCTGCGCGGCGCGAGCGGGTTCTCGCCCTCGTCGTCGAGCACGGCCACGTACAGGTTGCCGTCGAAGTCGCGCGAGGCCGAGGTCGACATGTCCAGTCCGAAGAGCTTCGGCCCGGCCTCGACGGTCGCGTAGAAGAAGAGCTCCGCGCCGTCGCGCGAGAAGGCCGGCGAGCTCGCGGCGCCGAAGCCGTCGGTGATCGGCGTGCTCTCAGCCGTGGCCAGCTCGAACAGCGCGATGCGGTCGTACATCGTGCGCGGGTTGCGGTCCTCGTAGGCGATCCAGAGCGAGTCCGGCGACCAGGTCGCCGTCGGGCGCACCTCGCCCAGCGAGCCCTCGACGCGCGCGACCTCGGTCACGCTGCCGTCCTCGAGCGTCACGTAGGCGATGCGGTTCGTCTTGTCGGTGAACAGCACGTGCTCGTCGTCGGGGCTCCAGGCCACGTCGTAGTAGAAGCCGCCGTCGCCGAGCTGGAAGCGCTCCGGCTCCTCGCGGCCCAGGCGGTCGCGCACGACGAGGTGGTACTCGCCGCCCTCGTCGCTGAAGTAGGCCACGCGCTTGCCGTCGTGCGACCAGTCCGGGCTGCGCTCGTGGACGCCCGGCGTGCGCGTCAGGTTGCGCACGTCGCCGTGCTCGCGGGGCACGGTCAGGATCTCGCCGCGCGCCTCGAGGATCGCGCGCTTGCCGTTCGGCGCGAGGCCGGCGTTGCGCACGTCGTCCTTGACGCTCTGCCAGCGCGCGCGGGCCGCGAGACCGTCGTCGCGCGCGTGGACGACCAGTCGCCGCACGGAGTCGTCGCGCGGGTCGAAGAGGTGCAGCGCGCCCGCCTGCTCGAACACGACGACGCCGCCCCCCGTGCCGACGTTGCGGACGTCGAATTCGCGGAACGAGGTCAGGGCCTCGACCTCCCCGGAGCCGGGGCGGTAGCGGTGCAGGTTCATCTGTCCGTCGCGGTCGCTGGCGAAGTACACGACCCCGTCGAGCCAGTGCGGGAACGTGTCGCTGGCGTTCCGGCGCGGGATCTCCTCGACGTCGTGCGAGTCGACGTCGAAGATCCAGATGCGCGCGGTCGTACCGCCGCGGTGACGCTTCCAGCTGCGGAACGCGTCGCGGAACGGCGTGTACGCCAGGCGCCCGCCGGTCGCATCGTAGCTCGCGTGGTTGACCTTCGGCACGACCAGCATCTCGGGCGTGCCGCCGTCGACCGAGGCGTGGAACAGCTTGCGGACCGGCGCGTTCGAGGCGCGCGAGCTCGAGAACAGCACGCGCCTTCCATCGGGATGCCAGTCCTGGACGATGTCCGCGCCGGGATGCCACGTCAGCCGCCGGGGCGCTCCGCCGGTGATCGGCACGAGGTACACGTCGGTGTTCCCGTCGTACTGGCCGGTGAACGCGACGGACTGCCCGTCGGGGCTGAAGCGCGGCGAGAACTCGCGACCCGAGCTGCTGGTCAGCCGGCGGGCCTCGCCGCCCGCGCGCCCGTCGCGCCCCTGGCGATCGACGAGCCACAGGTCACCCGCGTAGACGAAGACGACGTGCTCCGCGGAGACGTCGGGGTCCTGGAGCAGCAGCGTGCCCTCGTCGGCGAACTC
>CAYGPA010000786.1:0-1613 GCA_964351535.1 uncultured Planctomycetaceae bacterium | reverse complement strand
CGGAGCTCGAGCCGCTGTTGCGCCGCTCGGCGATCCACACCACGTTCATCGTGCCGGCTCCGGGCACGCGCACCGTGATCGAGCGCTCGTCGTCGAACGTCGCGGCGCCCTCCAGGGTACGCAGCCCGGCGCAGAAGTGCAGCGCGCCGGCTCCGAACGGCCGCGGGACGCGGGCCAGCCCGGTTCAGGGCGCGTCGTAGCAGCCCGCTTCGAGGGTCCCGCTGCGCGGAGCGCCGGTGATGTCGATCGGCTCGCTCCACACCGGGTTACCCGTCGCGAGGATCGCGCTCCCCGCGGACGGTCGCGCGTTGCGGCGGCGGCCGTTCCAGGTGACGCTCGCGAAGTCCGAGAGGCCGTTCCCCGGGACGTGGCCCGAGTTCACGCCGACCACGGCGCCGCGCACGACGTTGCCGGAGACGACCACGCCGCTCGAGCCGCTGCCGAAGCGGATCGACTCCGCGTGCTTGCTGTAGACGACGTTGTTGGCGAAGACCATCCCCGGCCGCCCGTTCCACGACGACAGGTTCGTCGCGCGGCCGGAGTTGACGATCGTGTTGTGGACGAAGACCAGGTCGCGCGTCTGCCCCTGGTGGTCGCTGCTGGCGAAGCCCACGACGCCGTTCACGAGCAGGTTGTTGCGCACGAGGGCCTCGCCCTGCACCTGCATCACGTTGTCGCGCGACCCGTAGCACACGTTGCGCTCGATGACGTTCGGCGGGTTGCCGTCGGTCCCGTAGACGAGGATGCACGGGTAGTCGGCGTTGTGGACGCGGTTCTCGGCGATCAGGTTGCCCCAGGAGCCCTGCTTGAGCTCGATCCCGTCTCCCTGGCTCCCGCCGGTGTGGTGGACGTGGTTGCGCGCGACGACCGTGTGGTGCGTCACGAACTGCGATCCGTTGGCGCCGAGGTAGAGGCCCTCGCCGTAGCCGGCGGTGTGGTGGATCTCGTTGCGCGTGAACGTCAGGTAGGACGTGTCGTGCGAGTTGGCGGCCACGGCGTTCTGCGCGCAGTGATGGATCTCGCAGTCGTCGATGCGCACGTGCCGCGCGTCGTGGAGCCGCAGGGCGATGTCGCCGCCGGTGATCTCGAGGCCCTCGATGCTGAGGTACCGCGCCGGTCCGCTGGACCCGACGTTGATCGTGTTCTGCGCGTTGTCGGGGCGCGTGATCACGGGGCGCGCGTCCGTGCGTGCGCCGATCCAGATCGGCTGCGCCGCGGTGCCCGCGAGGTCGATCGAGAAGAACGAGGCGACCGAGTACGTCCCGGGGCCGATCTCGAGCCGGTCCCCGGGCTGCAGCGCCTGGATCGCGGCCTTCAGCAGCGCTCCGTTCTGTGTCGCCGACAGCGACGGGTCGCGCGAAAGCGTGAGCACCCGCGACGGCGCGGCGGAGGCCCAGGCGGGGTCGTAAGGCGACGAGGCGGAGAGCGGGAGCGACGTGAGCGCGAGGAGTCCGAGGACTCGCACGGGTCGTTGCAGTGCTTGCATGGGGCAGCCGGGGGTTGGAGGTCGAGGTCGACCTTCCCCGCTGCCCGTGCGGCACTCGCCGGCACGGAACCACCCTGTGACCGCAGATCCTAGCCCGGACGATTCAGGACGCGTAGATCGAAACGGC
>CAYGPA010000785.1:0-1617 GCA_964351535.1 uncultured Planctomycetaceae bacterium | reverse complement strand
CGCATCTGCGCCGAGTTCGTCAGCCCCGACCGCGGCATCCACACCGAGATGGAGGCGCTGATCGGCGCCATGCGGATCCTCGCGGACCGCATGGGCCGCAACGCCAAGCTGCGCGGGACCATCCGGCGCGCGATGCGCAAGTCCGGCGTCCTCAGCGTGCGTCCCACGGTCGAGGAGTCGAAGCTGGGGCGGCACAAGTCGCTCCTGCGCATGAAGTCGCCCGTTCGCCAGGTGCAGGGCCGCCAGCTCCTCGGCATCCGCCAGGCGCAGAAGGAGCGCGTCTTGACGACCAACGTCGTGCTCGCGCGCGACGTGGCCTTCTCGAAGGTGCGCACGGCCCTCGGCAAGCACACCCATCCCGAGTTCGAAGGCGTCCTGAAGGAAGTCGCGCGCCAGGCGCTCGAGTATCGCCTGATCCCGACCGTCGAGGCCGACGTGCGCCTCGAGCTGAAGGAGCGCGGCGACGAAGAGGCCCTGCGCTTCCTGTCGCAGCACCTGCGCCAGATCCTGCTGACCTCCGCGGCCGGACATCGGCCGGCGATCGGTCTCGACGTCAACGCGAAGGGCGACTGGACGCTGGCCCGGATCGATCCGGACGGTGGCCTGCGCGGCCCGTGCATCCTGATCGCGACCGGCGACAAGAGCGTCGAGGACCTCGGCAAGGAGCTCGCGGAGCACCTGCGCGACGACCCGGCCGGCGGCATCGCCGTCGGTCACGGCAAGGGCGCGCGGACCGCGCTGCCGAAGATTCGCAAGGCGCTCGCCGCCGGGGGTCTCGACATCGGCGTGCACATCGTCAACGACGGCGGACTGTCGAGCTACGCCAACTCCGAGCTGGCTCGCAAGGAGCTGCCGGAAGCGACGGTGCCCCAGCGCATGGCCATCAGCCTCGGGCGGCGCATCCAGGATCCGATGAGCGAGATCCTGAAGGTCGACCCGCGCCAGCTGGGTCTCGGGTCCGAGCAGGGTCTCGTCACGAAGGCGGCCCTGAAGCGGATGCTCGCGGAGACCATCGAGTCGTGCGTCGCGCACGTCGGCTGCGACGTGAATCGCGCGCCGTACGCCGTGCTGCGGCACGTGCCCGGCGTCAACGACGCGGCGGCCCGCAAGATCATCGAGATGCGCGCCGAGCGCCCGTTCAACAGCCGCGAGGAGCTGCGGGCCGAGGGCCTGCTCTCCGAGGCCGAGTGGACCAGCGCGATCGCGTTCCTGCGCATCCACCACGGCGCCGCGCGGCTCGACTCCACCGGGCTGCACCCGCTGCAGTACGACCTCGTGTCGCGCATCGTCGAGTCGACCGGCGGAAGCGTCGAGGAGAGCCTCGGCCGCCCCGGGATCACGCAGGGGCTGCGTCGGGTCGACTTCCAGGTGGACGAGTACACCTGGCGCGATCTGGTTCGCGAGATCGCCTACCCCGGCCGCGACCCGCGTCCGCGCATCTGGTCGCCCGAGCTGCTCGATCCGGCGACGGATCCCGTCACGCTGACGAAGGACCGCGTCATCGAGGGCATCGTCTCCAACGTCGCGAGCTTCGGAGCGTTCCTGGACGTCGGTCTGGAGAACGACGCGATGATCCACATCAGCGAGATCTCCGACCGCTACGTGCGCGACGCCCGC
>CAYGPA010000784.1:0-1618 GCA_964351535.1 uncultured Planctomycetaceae bacterium | reverse complement strand
ACGTTCTCGATCAGCCGCTGGGCGATCATGAACTCGTCCGGCATGGGGCCCTTGTCGGGGGCGGTGAGCTCGATGTCCTCGAGGCCCAGTTCGCTGGTCGAGGCGACCAGTTGACACAAACGCAACACGTCGAGGACGCGGTCCTCGAGGCGGCGGCCGGCGGGGGTCTGGAAGACGAAGTCGGTGCAGCCCTCGGTCACGGCGTCGACCGAGACGATCGGGCGTTCGAAGGCTCCGACCAGGTGGACGCGGGCGCGGCGCGGTGTCAGGTGGAACGGGGAGTGGCCGCGCAGGCCCCAGAGGCGGATGCCGTCGTGGGTGCGTACGCGCAATTCCTCGACGCGACAGAGGGGCGACGACAGATCCTCGCGCTCCAGGACCAGGAGACCGCTGCGGTCCAGGTCCAGGCTGGCGAGGCGATTGCGCCAATAGGTCGGGTCGAGCAGGAACGGGCTCGGGGCTCTCTGTTCCTGACTGGGCACGAACCGTGCTAGCCGAAGGGCGGTGTTCATCCGAACTCGAAAAAGTCCAAAAAGGCCAAATTTCCCCTCATCAGGCGGGTAGGCGACCCTCTTCTTCCCGGTCGCCCCGCGCGCCGGTGGAAGCTCGATCTCCCCCGGTCGAGTCCCCGCCAGCTCTTCTCCTCCCCGAGCAACAGAGCCGGACCCCCCGACGCTCCGAACGCATTCGGTCGCGATCCGCGGCCGGTTTGCCGAGCTCGTACACGCGCGCACGACCATGACCCTCCGCCGACCGGACATCCGCCGCTGCGGGCGCTGCCCAGGGGCCTTCGCTTTCCCTATCATGCGCGGCCCAGCGGGCCTTCCGGGGCGTCGGGGACCCGTCGGTGCGCCTCGATCGCGGAGAGGTGCGGGCGCGCGCCCGCGGCGGAAAGCATTTCGCACCTGGCCGACTCCTCCGAGGGGTCGCCTTCTCAGTCTTCATTCAAGGAGTACGGCGTGCACGAGGTGACGAGCGCCAAGAGAGCGGGCCTGCGGCTCGCGACTCTGTGTGCCGGGATCGGCCTGGCGATCCCCGGTCTGGCCCAGGAGGCGAGTACGAGCCTCTGGATCCAGGCCGAGAAGGTCGTGGTGCGGCCGGGCGAGGAGCTCGCCGACGCCGCCGTCCTGGTCGAGAACGGCCGCATCGTCGCGGTCGGGACGGACGTCGAGGCGCCCGAGGGCGCGCAGCGGCTCACCGGCAAGGTCGTGTGCGCGGGTTTCATCGACCCGTGGACCGGCTTCGGTGTCGACTCCGATTCGATCCAGGACGAACGCGCCTCGGCCGCGACCCGGACGACGTGGGCGCTCGAGGCCGCCGTCGACCCGCGCGTGGTCGCCGAGCTCCTGCGCGGAGGCGTGACGGCCATGCGCGCCCAGGCGGGGGGCGCGGCGAAGACCGGCGGCCTCGGCGCGCTGGTGCGCTCGCTGACCGACCTCGACGGCAAGGTCCTCGAGGAGGAGGCCTGCATGGCGATGTCCGTGGGCCTGGAGCGCAGCGGCCGCCTGCCGGACATCTTCGAGCGCGTCTCCGAGGTCGACTCGATCGCCTCCGCGATCGACGGCGGCAAGAGCTACCGCGAGGATCAGATCGAGTACCGCGAAGAGCTCGCCGAGTG
>CAYGPA010000783.1:0-1627 GCA_964351535.1 uncultured Planctomycetaceae bacterium | reverse complement strand
CTCGCCCGCGAACAGGTCGCCGCCGCGCGAGTCGTGGTCCCAGAGGCCGCGGTTCAGCTCGAAGCTCTCGCCCCCGTCGTCGCTCGTGAAGAGCCCGCCCGGAATCGTCCCCACGTACATGCGTCCGTCCCCGCCGAACGCGATCGTCCAGAGCTTGAGCAGGGTGGCGGGCTTGAGCGTCGGCGCGCCCTCGCCCGGCCCCGTCTCGGACGGCGGGGGCGGCAGGTAGTGGCGCGCCCCCTCGGGGTACTGGACCTGCGGAGCGTCCGTCCACGTGGCGCCGCCGTCGGTGGAGCGCGAGAGCTTGGCTCCCCAGTGGCCGTGGCCGAGCGCGGCCCAGAGGGTCCCACGCCGAGGATCGCGAGCGACGAAGTTCACGCCGACTCCGGCATGACCTGCGAGCCGGGGGCGCCACTCACGACCCGACTTGGTGACCAGGAACGTGCCCTTGCGGGTACCGACGAGGATGCGATCGGACATCATGAAACCTCACTCCGGTGCAATGGCCGGACTACCCTCCGCTGAGGGCTTGCAGGATCAGGACCCGGGACTCCGGCTCCACCGGGTCGCTCAGGGTCGCGCGATCGCTCACGCGAGCCTCGCCGACGAAGATGTTGACGTGCTGGCGCAGACGGCCGCGCTCGTCGCAGACGTAGAACGCGAAGCCGGGCGCGAAGGCCTCCATGCCTCTCACGACCTCCGCGACGGTGCTCCCGGGCACCGAGAGCTCGCGGCCCTCGAGGTCGGGGAAGAATGCGAACAGGTGGCGGGTCAGCTCCACGTTGGCCATGGGTCGCGCATCCTACACACGCGGCAAGTCCCCTCGAAGGCCTGGCGTGGCCCCCGCCCGGCGTTTCAGGTCGGCCCGGGCCGCAGCCCGCTCGCACGCGCGGAGCTCGGCGGCATGCAGGCGCAGAAGACGCCGTAGAAGGCCGCCAGAACGAGGTACAGCTTCGCGATCTCGGAACCGTCGAGCGGCCAGGAGATCAGGCGGCGGAAGGCCAGCAGGCCGAACGCGCTGGCGGTGAGCGTCGTGAGCACGGCCGCGGTCAGCGGCGGGAGTCCGCGGAACAACCAGCGGAACAGGATCCCCAGGGCACCCGCCAGGAGCGCGATCACCGCGATCGCGACGGCGTAGATCGCGGCGTCGATCCCCCAGTGGGTTGCCGTGTGCACGTAGAGGATCTCCCAGTCGAACGAGCGCTGCACGAGCGCTCCGATCGGCGCGGCGACGAGGGCGCCGGCGAGGCACGCGCGCGGGAAGCGTGCTCGCAGCCACTTCATGCCCTGGCTCCCGCGTCCGCGGGCCGCACGTCGACCCGTGCGCTGTACAGCGTGTTCCCGTCCCCCATGTCGCTGCGCGTGCCGGCGACGAGCGCGTTGACACCGATCCTCTCGGGCACGTCCTCGGCGCGCGGGAGGCCGTCGACGCGCACGAGGCCGCGCGGGACGTCGTCGGTGAGCTCGGCCAGGAGCGTCAGCTCGCCCCGCGAGTTGAACAGCGTCGCGTACGCCCCCGGCTCGATCCGGCGCGCGCGTGCATCGTCGGGGTGCAGGAAACAGCGCGGCGCGCCGGCGCGCGCCACGTGGCGGCTGCTGTGGCTGAAGGTCGAGTTGTGCGTGTGGC
>CAYGPA010000782.1:0-1631 GCA_964351535.1 uncultured Planctomycetaceae bacterium | reverse complement strand
TCGAGGTCCAGCGCTACCCCGACGGCGACTCGCCCTACGACGTCGCCGGCTGGACGCTGCCGTACCTCTTCGGCCTGCACCGCGTGGAGGTCGTGGCGCCGCTCGAGGCCGAGCTGCGTCCCGTGCGAACCGCCGCGGACGCGCTCGCCGGCTTCGCGCCGCTCGACGACGGCTCGCGCTGGTCCGCGCGCGAGAGCGATCGCTGGCGCGACCTGTTCGCGGCCCTCGCGCGCGGCGAGACCTTCACGTTCTTCGGCGCGGGCGAGGACGCGGGCCACTTCGTCCCCGGCGCCGCCCCGGCGGACTCCGGGAGCGAAGCGGACGAGGAGGCGGCCCCGTGGAGCCGCGCGCTGACCGGTCTGCCGCGCGTCGGCGTCTACGCGCCGTGGCGCGGCTCGATGGACGAGGGCTGGATCCGCTGGGTGCTCGAAACCGCGGGGTTGCCGTTCCAGCGCGTGCGCAACGAGATGCTGCGCGCCGGCCGCCTCGACCGGTTCCTCGACGTGCTGGTCCTGCCGGACGTCGGCGGCGGCCAGCTCGACCGCGGTCGTCGACCGGGCTCGGTGCCGAGCGAGTACGCGGGCGGCCTCGACCCCGAGGGCGCCGTGGCCGTCGAGGAGTTCGTGCGCGCCGGCGGGACGCTGGTCTCCGTCGGGCGCTCGGCGGGCTGGACGATCGAGCTCCTCGACCTGCCGCTCGTGGACGCCCTCGCCGCTCCCGAGGCCGAGGAGTTCGCGTGCCCCGGCAGCGTGCTCCGCGGCGTCCCGAGCGCCGATCGGCCGCGCGCCGGCGGGCTCCCGGCGTCCGTACCGCTGTTCTTCGCCCGGGGCGGGGCCGCCTGGACCCTCGAGGAGGACGCCGCCGCGGAGACCCTGCTGCAGTACGCGCCCCGCCGCGTCCTCCTCTCGGGATGGATCCGCGAGGCGGAGGCGCTGCAGGGCAAGTCGGCCTGGGTTCGCGCCGAACACGGGGAGGGCGTCGTGCACCTCTTCGGCTTCCGACCGCACTACCGCGGCTGGTCCCAGGGGACCTTCCAGCTCCTGTTCCGCGCTATCCTGCTCGACGGCGCCCCGCGATGAACTCCCTCCTCCGTCCCCCGGTCCTGGCGGCCACCTGCACCGCGGCCCTCGCCGCGGGCTGCATCGGCATGCCGCTGCCGACGGGCTACCTGGGGCGCGCGCGGCCCGAGCCGCTGGCCGCGCCGGTGCAGGAGCGTCAGCGCGAATTCTATCGCAACGACCCGTCGCTGCCCGCGCGCGAGACGAGCGTGCTGATCCTCGAGGACCGCTCCAAGGTCAAGCACGGCCGCGAGTTCGAGTGGTACGAGGATGGACAGGTGCGCTCCGAGCGCGAGTTCCGCAACGGCGAACCGGTCGGTACGTGGCGGACCTACTTCCCCGACGGCTCGCCCGAGTCGCTCGTCTCCTTCGGCGAGCCCGGCGAGCCCGGTGAATCGGCGCGAGCGGGCGAGATGATCTGGTGGCACGCCGACGGTCGGGTCTCCAGCCAGGGACCGCTGCGCGGCGGCGTGCGCGAGGGCGATTGGGTCGAGTACCACGAGAACGGCCAGAAGCGCGCCGAGGGCCGCTACTACGGCAACCGCCGCACGGGCACGTGGACCTACTGGCACG
>CAYGPA010000781.1:0-1636 GCA_964351535.1 uncultured Planctomycetaceae bacterium | reverse complement strand
GCCCGCAGCCCTCACCAGGTCCTGTGCGATTCGCGGGCGGCCGGGGAGTCCGGCGTTTCGCGCGCGGGGGCGAGAGGAGCGCGATCGCGAAGGCGGAGCCGCGATCCCGGAGCGATCGGCGTGCACGACGTGTCCGCGGTGCCGGGGTTGGCGTGGCCGCCTGCCCGTCGCTCGGGGTAGTCTTCCGCACGAGGTCGGCCGCCGGGCCGCCGCGGATCCGCCCTCCTGACCCCCGCTTCTCCCCGTGACGACGTCCGCAGACTCACCGGCCGCCGAGGCCTTCCCTCCGTTCGAGGTGCGCACCGAGCACGTTCCCTGCTCGGTCTGCGGGGCGGACGCCGCGCGGCCCTATCGGAGCGGCATGTACCGTATCGGGGACGTGCGCTTCGACCTCGTGCGCTGCCCCTGCGGGATGGTCTACGTGAACCCGCGGCCCGACGCCGACACGATCGGGCGCATCTACGACGATCCCGACTACTACACGGACGGCTACAACCTGGGCGTCGAGACGGAGAACTACTTCGAGCGGCGCGACGAGCTGCTCGAGCTCTACGACGGCGCGGTCGCGGAGATCCAGGAGGAGACCGGCATTCGCTCGGGTCGCTTCCTCGAGCTCGGCTCGGCGGGCGGCTTCTTCCTCGCGGCCGCGCGCGCTCGCGGCTTCGAGGTCGCCGGGATCGAGCTGTCCCCGCCGGCGATCGAGTACTCGCGTCGCGAGCTCGACCTCGACGTGTTCGCCGGGTTCCTGGAGGACGCTCCGTACGAGCCGGAGAGCTTCGACGTCGCGCTGGCGGACAACGTCCTCGAGCACACGCTGTCGCCGTCGGGCACGCTCGCACGGCTCAGGGAGCTCCTGCGGCCGGGCGGCTACCTCGTCGTGATCGTGCCGAGCTACGTCAACTCGTTCTACTTCCGCGCCATGCTGCGCCTGCAGCGCATGCTGCCGCGCCGTCTGCTCGGAGGACCGCTGCTGCGCATCCTGAAGTTCGACGACGGCGATTCGGGCTATCCCTATCACATCCTCGAGTTCGACCGCATGACGCTGCTGCGCCTCGTGCGCGAGGCGGGCTTCGAGGTCGTCGCGGTCCAGGGCTCCGTGCCGCTGCCGGCGCACCTCTTCAAGCGCACCGACCTCGCGCCGCACGAGCGCTTCCTGCGCGGCGTGTTCCGCTTCCTGGACGCCGGGATGCGCCGCGGGCTCCTGCCCGGCGCGCGGTTGCGCCTGGTGCTGCGGCGCCCGGACGCGGGTCGACCCGGACCGAGCTGAGCCTCCGCCGACCGGCGGAGCGCGCTAGCCTCAGGTCCCGCCTTCGTCGGCGAGTCGCGCGAGCGCCTCGGCCGAGAAGCTGGCGGAGTCGGGGTTGGCCGTCGTGAAGGCCGACGGCAGCGGAGCCGACTCCGGAGTCTGCGCCGGCGCCGCGTGCTGCTGCGTGGCGAGCAGCGCGCGCAGGGCTTCCGAGGGGCTCGATCCGAGGGGTTCCATGGAGGGACGCCCGGGCCGTGGACGCCCGGGACACCGCGTCGCACGCTGCATCGACCCGCGGCCGCGCCGGCCTGAGGGGAGATCCGGAAACCGGCCTGGCAGCCCGTTGAAGAAGCCATCCAGCGCCAGACCCGCGTCCTCCACTCCGGTGCG
>CAYGPA010000780.1:0-1643 GCA_964351535.1 uncultured Planctomycetaceae bacterium | reverse complement strand
GGGGTCCTCGACGACCTGTAGAGGTCGCCTGCGGGGCCGGCGCCCGCAAAGCGCCGGCAGGCACCGAGTTGAGCCGTTTCGATCCACGCGTCATGAAGAGTCCGGGCCAGGTGGCGGGCGATCCCCGCGCGGGGTGGTGGGCGGCGCCCGGCGGGGTGGCGGGGGTGTCCTCCGCCTGCTCTACTCGCCCCCCATGGCACGCAGCGACCGGTGCAGGCGCGGCCCTCGCCGCCAGGGGACGCGCGGCCGGCTCCTCGAGCGGGTGCGGGCGGCTCTCGGTCGCAGTCGGCCGTTCGGGTTCGTGCGGCGGCGGAGCGGGGTCGCCGCGCTCCTCGGCGTCGCGTCGCTCGCCGCTTGCGGAGGCCCCGAAGCGGCGGGCGCGGAGACCGGGCGCGTCGAGCGCGTCCTCCCGACCAACTCCGCCGCCGCGGACTTCGTGCTGGCCCTCGTCGGCCCCGAGCGCGTCGTCGCGGTCCCGGAGCAGGCGGAGTTCTTCGGCGGCGCGGCCGCGAACGCGGAGAGCCTGACGCGCTTCGCGTCCTTCGAGGCGGAAGCCGTGCTGGCCCTCGAGCCCGACCTCGTCGTGACGCACGCCTGGCAGGAGAGCGACACCACGCGCCTGCTGCGCGGCGCGGGGATCGAGCTCTTCGTCGTGCGCGAGGTGAGGGAGTTCGAGGACCTCGCGACCGCGCTGCGCGAGCTGGGTGCGAGGCTGCACGCGGCGGAGCGCGCCGCGGACCTCGTCGGCGACCTCCAGCGACGGCGCGACGCCCTGGCGGAGTCCGCCGCGGCCGAGCCGCTGCGCGTCGTCAACTACACCGACTTCGGCACCGGCGGGTGGGCCGCCGGCGCGGGCACGTCCATCGACCTCGTCATCCGACTCGCCGGCCTGCGCAACGCCGCGGCGGAGGCGGGAATCGACGGGCACGCGCAGGTCGACCTCGAGCAGATGATCGGCATCGACCCGGACGTGCTGCTGGTCAGCGAGCCCGAGCCCGGCTCGGTCCTGGGCGCGAGCGAGCGCTACCTGCGTGCCCAGCCGGCACTCGCGGAGCTCGCCGCGTTGCGCGCGAACCGCATCGTGTCGCTGCCCGCGCGCCTCTACGGCACCAACTCCCACCACGTGCTGGAGGCCGCCGAGGAGCTCGCGCGGCGCGTCGCCGCGCTGGGATCCACGGAGGACGCGCGTTGAAGGACTCCGGAGGCCAGGCCGCGGGCGAGCGCTTCGAACCGGCCACGCGCGCCGCGATGGTGACCGAGGCCGTCGTGCGCGTGCATCTGCTGCGCCACGGAGAGGTCGAGGGCTTCGATCGCCGCCTCGTGCGCGGCCAGCTCGACGTGGAGCTCTCCGCGCGCGGCCGGGAGCAGACCGCGGCCGTGGCCACCTGGTTCACGGACACGCACCCCGCGCCCGACCGCGTGATCTCGAGCGACCTCGTGCGCTGCACGGCGTTCGCGCGCGCGGTGGCCGAACGCTGCGGCGCCCCCGTGGAGGAGCGGGCGGACCTGCGCGAGCAGCACATGGGGTCCTGGCAGGGCCGCGCCTGGGACGAGGTGACCGCGGAGCTCGGCGGCGCGATCAACGATTACTGGGACGACTACCTCGACGCCCGGCCCCCCGGGGGCGAGACGATGCGCGAGCT
>CAYGPA010000779.1:0-1651 GCA_964351535.1 uncultured Planctomycetaceae bacterium | reverse complement strand
GCTCCTGGCGAGTCGTGATCGACCGGTCGATCCCCGCTGCCCGGCAGCAGCACCACGGCCCCCACCGCGACCCCCAAGGCTTCCCGGACCTGCCCGAACCGAAATAAATAGTGATTCCCGACGACGATCGCGCGCGCGAGGCCACCAACGCCGTGTCCCATCGTGGCGCCGGTGCTTCCGAGAACCGAAGATCCACGCCCTCAGCGGAGCCCTCTTGTCGAGAATCGAGAAAGAAGGGGTCGTGCAGGCCTCACACGGTCCGCCGGTCGGTGAGCCCTCCGGCACGGCCGATCGCAACCGCGGCGACCTGCAGCTGGCACGCGACGCCCTGGCCGGGTCGCGCGACGCGCGCAGGCAGTTCGTCGAGCGCATGCGCTGCGTCCCGCGCTTCCTTGCAGTCCTGAACGCACGGATGGGACGCCCGTTCTCGAACCAGGGGATCGAGGACCTCGTTCAGGAGACGCTCGTTCAGATCTGGCGCCGCCTGGACAGCTACGCGGGGAACGCCTCGCTGCAGACCTGGGCCTACCGATTCTGCCACCACGTCATGTCGAGCAGCCTGCGCGCGCGCGATCGGCGCCCCAAGGACCTGCCGTTCGCCGACGAGGGGCATCACGACCCGCACGTCGACTCGAACTTGCGCTTCGAGCACATCTACCAGGCGCTCGACAAGATCGGGGACCGAGATGCGAAACTCGTCCGGCACCGACACTTCGACCGCCTCAGCTTCGAGGAGATCGGAGCTCGCCTGGCTCTTCCTGCAAGCAGCGCCAAGGCGGGTTACTATCGGGCCTTGGGCCGCCTGCGCGAGATTCTGGAGCCCCTGAGGCGGGAGGCCGGCCTGTGATCGCTCGAAGACACGTCGACCCCGAACTCGACCCGCAAATGGCGGAGATCGCGATGGAGCTGAACCGCGTCGCGGACGAGGAGTTCGCGGTGATGGAGGCGGCGTCGAAATTCGACGCCCCGGGCCTGGACCAGGTCGAGTCGACGCTCGAGCGCGTCTGGATCGAGGAGGAGGGCGCCCGGCGGCGTCGTCGATTTCGAGTTCTAGGCGGAGTCGTCGCTGCGGCAGCCGCCGCCGCCCTCTGGCTGATCTTCGCGCGCCCCGCGGCCGTCGGACCGAACCCCGCCGTCCCCGCGGGTCCCGGAGCCGGCCCCGGCACCACGTACCTGGGCGCCGAGGACCTCGAGATCCTGCACCCCAGCGGCGACGTGACCGACTGGAACATCGTCGAGTGGAGCGGACCCGACGGAGCCCGCTACGTCCTGAGCATCCGCAACGCGTCCGACGGCTCGCTCGTCTACGGCCCGCAGCATACGATGGAACGCCGGCAGACCCTGTCGGCCGACATCACCTCGAAATGGCCCGACGAGCTCGTGATCGAACTGGAGATGCGCCGCGGCGACGGCACGCCCGAGTTCACGGAGACGACGGCCAGGAAGACCGGCGAGTAGGGCGGATCGCGCGCCGCGTAGCATGCACTCTCGCCGCTGCGGCGCTGCTTGCCGGCACCGCCGGGGCCCAGCGCGACGTCGGGGAGACCTTCGAGAAGGTCACGGAGCTCGTCGCTAGGGGCTCGCTCGAAGAGGCCGTCGACGTCCTGACCGATGCGCTGCCGGACCAGCCGCGCCTCAGCAGGTCGGCACT
>CAYGPA010000778.1:0-1657 GCA_964351535.1 uncultured Planctomycetaceae bacterium | reverse complement strand
CCGGCGCGCGCCACGTGGCGGCTGCTGTGGCTGAAGGTCGAGTTGTGCGTGTGGCGCGACGGTGCGCAGTGCAGCCAGAGCGGAGCCGCGTCGCCGTTCGCATCGTCGGGAACGTGCGTGACCAGCTCGGGCTGATCCCACTGGCGCGCGAGCGAGCTCGCGAGCTCGATCTTGCCGCTGGGCGTCGGCCAGCCGTTGCCGTTCTCGCCGGGCTCGCCGCCGGGCGGCGCGATCTTGACCGGCAGCCCCGCGCGCAGCGCCTCGAGGTCGCCGTCGCGCAGGCGGTGGGCCGAGGCCGCGAGCAGTTCCTCGCAGAGCGCCTCGACGGGCTGCGGCCGGCACGCCTCGGGCAGGCCGAGCGCGGCGGCGATGGCGCCGAAGGCATCGACGTTGCAGCGCGGCCCCTCCGGCGGGCGCGCACCTTGCCGCGCGAAGTGCAGGTAGCGGTGTCCGTAGCTGCGGAACACGTCGGCGTGCTCGACGAACGTCGTCGCCGGCAGCACGACGTCCGCGAGCTGCGCCGTCTCCGTCAGGAAGTGCTCGTGCACCACGAGGAACACGTCCTCGCGCGCGAGCCCCGCGCGCACCCGGCGGCTGTCGGGAACGACCACGGCGGGATTGTGGCCCCACACGAACACGGCGCGGAAGCGCCCGCGCTCGAGCTCGTCTGCCAGCTCGACGTGGCGGATCGCCGGCGCGCCAGCGCCGGCGTTCCGGGGGCTGCCGTCGGGGGACTCGGTGCCGGGCCGCGTGTCAGGCCGCAAGTCCGGCCGGTCCAAGCAGTCCGTCTCGAGCGCGAAGCAATCCATGCTCTCGTAGTGCACCCGCCGCGCGTGCCCGAGGACCGCGGCGAGCGAGCACACCGCCCGCATCGACATCGCGCCGACGCGGCGCCGCGTGAAGCCCACGCCGACCTTCACGAACGGCCGCTCGTGCTTCGCGAGCAGGCGGTAGAGCAGCTCGATGTCCTCCGCACCGGCCCCCGTCGTCGCGCACACCCACTCGAGGTCGTGCCCGTCACGCACGTGGCGCTCGAACTCCTCGCCGCCCAGGCAATGCTCCCGCACGAAGTCCCGGTCCACGTCGCCGCGCTCGTAGGCGAGCCGCGCAAGGCCCAGCGCGAGCGCCGCGTCGGTCCCGGGACGGATCAGCACCCCTCGCCCGCCCCAGCGCTCGAGCGCGCGGATCGTGTCCGTGCGGTACACGTCGACGGCCACCACCGGCACGCCGCGCCGCGCGAGCCGCTGCACCTTGGGCTGCAGGTGCTGCACGGTGCGCGCCATGTCGCAGCCCCACAACACGAATGCGTCGCAGTCCTCCGCCGTGTCGATGTCCGCGCCGATCACGTCGCCGTACACCGCGCGGTAGCCCAGCTCGCTGGTCGTGTCGCACAGCGCGCCGTCGGTCACCACGGCGCCCAGGGCGTTCATCATGCGCAGCGGAAACCTCCGCTGGACGAGGCCCATGGTCCCGGCGTAGGAGAGGGCCAGGATCCGCTCGCCCGCGATCCCCTGCATGCGCTCGGCGATGACGCGCAGCGCCTCGTCCCACGTCGCCTCGCGCAGCTCGCCGTCGACGCGCACGCGCGGCGTCAGCAGGCGGTCGGGGCTCGTGACGACGTCCCCGTAGATCGCCGTCTTCCCGCACAGCGCGCCGT
>CAYGPA010000777.1:0-1658 GCA_964351535.1 uncultured Planctomycetaceae bacterium | reverse complement strand
GCTTCTCGCGGCTCATCTTCTCGGGCATCGTGATGATGCAGCGGTAGCCGTACACCGCGCACGCGAGCGCCATGCCGATGCCCGTGTTGCCGCTGGTCGGCTCGATCAGCGTGTCGCCCGGCTTGATGCGGCCGGACTTCTGCGCCTCCTCGACCATGCGCTTGGCGATGCGGTCCTTGACCGAACCGCCGGGGTTGACGAACTCGCACTTGACGAGGAACTCGCAGCCGGTCTTCTTGCCGATCTTGCGCAGGCGGACGAGCGGAGTCTCACCGATCGCTTCGAGGATGGAGTCGTAGATCTGGGCCATCGGGGGTCTCCGGAAAGTCAGCGGTTGAGCGGCTGCAGCCGACGGGCGGGCGCGGAAAGAGGGCCCGCAGCGCGGCGAAGCGCCCCGAATTCTAGTGTTCCGGCGCCGATCATGCGCGGGCCCGTGCGCGACGGCGTGGAGTCGTGGGAGATTCCGGCTAGCTCGGATCGAGCAGGACCACGGTGCCCTGCGTCGAAGTGCGCACCGCGTACTGCACCAGAGGACGCGCTTCGGGCCCGCTCGGCGGGCATTCCCCGTCGATGCGCGCGCCGTCGGTCAGGCTGTAGCGCCACGCGTGCCAGGGGCACGTGACGATGCCTCCCGCGATCGAGCCGGCGAAGAGCGGACCCTCCATGTGCGGGCAGAAGGCCTCGAAGGCGCGGATCTCGCCGTCGACGACGAAGAGGGCCACCGTGCCCCAGGGGGTCGCGACCGGGACGGGGCGTTCGGGGTCGAGGCTCGCGGCGGCGAGGCCGGTGTCGAATTCCGCGGCTCCGGTGCCCCGGGCGGCGGAGTCGGGAGGGTCCTTGCGGAAGGCTGCGCTCATCGCTTGGTAGCTGGCTGCTGGATCGGGGAGACTGGGGGCCCTCCGGACCATATACCACCGGGCCGGGACCTCCATGTCGCAGAGAACCGTCGTCGTGAAGCTCGCCTCCGCGCAGGGGCAGAAGCTCCAGGGAAGCCTGGAGCGAGGCGAGTTCGAGTTCCGCAGCGTGCCGCACGCGGTCTTCAGCGCGAAGGGCGAGGGGGTCGTGGCGACGCTCTACGGCTCGGGCAAGCTCGTCGTGCAGGGGGCCGAGCCGGACCTCTTCCTCGCGCGACATGCGGGAGTCGAGGCGCCGCCCGCGGCCGAGCCGGAGCCCGCGCCGACGCGTCCGATCGTCGGAAGCGACGAATCCGGAAAGGGGGATACCTTCGGGCCGCTGGTCGTCGCGGCGGTGCGGCTCGAGCCCGAGGAGGCCGCCGCGCTCGCCGGCAGCGGCGTGGCGGACAGCAAGAAGCTCGCGGACAGCACGTGCCTGCGCCTCGGCGCCGCGCTGCGCGAGCGCTACCCGTGCTCGGTCCAGCGCATGGATCCGCCCGAGTACAACCGCGAGCGCGAACGCTTCGGGAACCTGAACCCGCTGCTGGCCGAGCTGCACGCGCGCGCCATCCGCGCGGTCGCGCAGCCGGGAATCGACGTGCTCGTCGACCAGTTCGGCGACCGGCGGCTGGTCGAGCGGGCGCTCGGCGACCTCGACGTGCGCCTCTCGCAGCGCCCGCGCGCCGAGGAGAACGTCGCGGTGGCCGCCGCCAGCATCGTCGCGCGCGAGGAGTTCCTGCGCGCGCTCGCGGACCTCTCGGAGGA
>CAYGPA010000776.1:0-1659 GCA_964351535.1 uncultured Planctomycetaceae bacterium | reverse complement strand
CTCGGCGGCGGCGCCGCGGCGGACTCCAACAACCGCATGATCGCCGTGACCGGCAGCGACATCACCGGCGCCTCGATCCTGTACCTCGTCGACACGCAGAGCATGCGGCTCGCGGTGTACCAGGCGCGGGGCGGCGGCAAGTCCATGCAGGAGGTCAAGCTGGTCGGCGCGCGGCGCATCGACCTGGACCTGTCGCTGCACGGCTTCAACGACGCTTCGGAGTTCAGCTACGAGGAGCTCCGCGACAGGTTCGTCGCCGAGGGCGTCGAGCTGCCCGGCGGCGAGTAAGTTCACCGGCGGCGCGGCCGTCGTTTCTCACCGGCGGCTCGACCGCCGTTCGTCCCACTTCGCGGCCCTGCCGCCCATCCAACGCAACGATTCTCGAAGGAGTTCCGACGTGGCAGAAGAAGGTTTCTACAGCTTCGAGGAGGCCCTGACGGAGCTGCACCTCAAGGAGGAGGAGCTCAAGCGCCTGGTCTCGGAGGGCGAGATCCGCGCCTTCCGCCAAGGCGACACGATGCGCCTGCGCCGCGCCGACGTGCACAACCTGCGCAACGAGCTCTCCGGCGGCGAGGTCGTCGATCTCGGCGGCGTGGGCGAGGACCTCGTGTTCGAGGACGACGCCGACCTCGAGACGGGCATGGCGACCGAGGAGATCTCCGACGCCGACACGATCCTCGAGGAGGACGTCGAGGACATCGGCGAGCTCGACCTCGACGACGACGACGACATCGCGCCGACCCGCGTGGCCGCCCCGGGTGCCGCCGCCGGCGCGACCGCGGCCTCCGTGCGCCGCGCCCGCACCTCGCCCGCCGCGGGCCGCGCCGAGGCCGACGAGGAGGAGCCGGCCTGGGCCAAGGCCATCCTCATCGTGACCTCCATCGTGCTGGTCCTGGCCATCCCCGTGGTCATGAGCGTCGCCACCGGCACCGCCTCGGAGCTCGCCAAGGGCATCGCCGGGATGCTCGGCGGCGAGTTCTCGGGCGGCTGAGCTTCGGTTCTCGGGCGGCTGGGCCCCGCGCCGGCGGGCCCGGCGGACGGAGGGCTCGAGGCCGGATCCTCGGCCCTGCGTCCGACCGGCAGGGGCGCCGGCCCCGTCTTCCATCCCGGGAGCGTCGGGACGCAAGTCGCGACGTTCCCGCCGCGTACGCCAACCGGCCCGCGAGGCCCGCGCGGGAGCGTGGAGTTTCGCCTCGGCCGCGATAGTCTGACCCTCGTTCGCGCAGCCGCCGCGCCTCGGTTCGACCGCGAAGCTCCCCGCGAGCCGCGGGACACCCGACTCCGCAGGAACTCAAAGCCCTAGACCCTCAGCGAAGCTACTGGCATGAAGAACACTCGCACGCGCCTCACCGCCGCCCTCGTCCTCCTCGCGGCCCTGTCCACGGGCTCCTGCAAGACCCAGGAGGACTACCGCGACGCGCTGGCCGAGGCCAAGCGCTGGCAGCAGAAGTACTACGGCCTGGAGGAGAACGTCGAGCTCCAGGAGGCCGAACTGCGCCGCCTGCGCGACCAGCTGGACGTGCGCGCGATGGCCATCGACGCGTCCAACACCGACGACATCGACCAGCGCCTCTCCGACCTCCAGCGCATCGTCGCCGAGCTCGGCCCGAACCCCGGCGACGTCACCAAGTTCCGCGTCGACGGCGGCTTCGTCTACCG
>CAYGPA010000775.1:1291-1663 GCA_964351535.1 uncultured Planctomycetaceae bacterium | reverse complement strand
GCCAGGCCCTCGATCGCGAACTCCTCCTCGCCGGTGAGGCCGTGCAGCTCGGCGGACTCGCCCTCGAGGAACTCGAGCGGAACGATGCCCATGCCGATCAGGTTCGAGCGGTGAATGCGCTCGAAGCTCTCCGCGATCACGGCGCGAACGCCGAGGAGCATCGGCCCCTTGGCGGCCCAGTCGCGCGACGAGCCGGTGCCGTACTCGGTGCCGGCCAGGATGACGAGCGGGACGCCTTCCTCGGCGTAGCTCATGGCCGCGTCGAAGATCGACATGGGCTCGCCGTCGGGCAGGTGGCGCGTCTCGCCGCCCTCGACGCCGGGCACCAGCAGGTTGCGCAGCCGCACGTTCGCGAACGTGCCGCGCACCATG
>CAYGPA010000775.1:692-1281 GCA_964351535.1 uncultured Planctomycetaceae bacterium | reverse complement strand
TCACCTCGTGGTTGCCGCGGCGCGAGCCGTAGGAGTTGAAGTCCACGGGCTCGACGTCGTGCTCCTGCAGGTAGCGGCCGGCCGGGGAGTCGGCCTTGATCGCACCGGCCGGCGAGATGTGGTCCGTCGTGACACTGTCCCCGAGGAGCGCCAGGCAGCGCGCGCCGACGATGTCCTCGATCGCGCGGGGCTCGGCCGACATGTCGTCGAAGTAGGGCGCGCGGCGCACGTACGTCGAGTCCGCGTCCCAGGCGTAGGTGTCGCCCGAGGGCACGTCGAGCGCGCGCCACTCCTCCGGGCCCGTGAACACGTCGTCGTAGCTCTCGACGAACATCTCGCGGCGGATCGTGCTCTCCACGACCGCCTGGATCTCACGCTGGGACGGCCAGACGTCCTTCAGGAAGACCTTCTCGCCCTCGGCGTCGAGACCCAGGGGCTCGTTGAGGGGGTCGAAGTCGACGCGACCCGCGAGGGCGTAGGCCACGACCAGCGGCGGCGACGCGAGGTAGTTCGCGCGCACGGACTGGTGCACGCGCCCCTCGAAGTTGCGGTTGCCCGAGAGCACCGAGGCGACCGCCAGCTGGCCTTG
>CAYGPA010000775.1:0-682 GCA_964351535.1 uncultured Planctomycetaceae bacterium | reverse complement strand
CACGTCGTGCAGCCGTAACCGACGACGTTGAAGCCGAGCTGCTCGAGCGGCTCCAGCAGGCCCGACTTGCGCAGGTACTGCGTCACGACCTGGGATCCCGGCGCCAGGCTGGTCTTGACCGTCTTGGGCACGCGCATCCCGCGCGCGGCGGCCTTCTGGGCGACGAGGCCCGCCGCGAGCATCACCCACGGGTTCGACGTGTTCGTGCAGCTCGTGATCGCCGCGATGACCACCGACCCGTGGTTCAGGGTCAGCGTCTCGCCGTCGATCTCGATCGGCACGCCGTCGGAGGAGAGCGGCTCGGCGACTGCGACGGCCGAGTCCGAGCCGCCCTTGGAGCCGCGCTTGGAGGTCTTGCCGCCGCCGCCGACGAGGCTCGGCAGCACGTCGACGAACGAGCGCTTCATGTCGGAGAGCGCGATGCGGTCCTGGGGGCGCTTGGGGCCGGCCAGGCTGGGCTCGACGGTCGCGAGGTCGAGCTCGAGCGTCACGGTGTACTGCGCGTCCGGCGTCGAGGCGTCGTGGAAGAGGCCCTGGGCGCGCATGTACGCCTCGACGAGCTGGACCTGCTCCTCGGAGCGGCCGCTGAACCGCAGGTAGTCGAGCGTCATCGCATCGACGGGGAAGATGCCGCACGTCGCGCCGTACTCGGGCGCCATGTTCGTGCAGGAACACCATGATT
>CAYGPA010000774.1:0-1663 GCA_964351535.1 uncultured Planctomycetaceae bacterium | reverse complement strand
TCGACCCGTGGTACCACTCCGCCGGCGACACGCCCGCGAACACGACCGACCGCCAACCCTGGCACCTGGGCTGGGGCGCGCGCGTGGGCCTGATCGCCGTGAGGCGCTACCTCGACGGGTTGCCCTAGGAGCGCTCAGGTGCGCTTCAGCACGCGGCGGGCGCCCTGGCGCAGGGTCAGGCCGGCGGCGTCGAAGTGCTCGAGCAGCGGGATCAGCCACTTGCGCGTCGTGTCGAGCGCGTCGCGCAGCTCCGGGATCGACAGCTCGCCGTGGCGCTCGCAGTTCGCGACGATCTCGCGTTCGGCGCGCTCGAGCGCCTCGGTCGCGACGTGGATGTCGCGCGCGATGCGCCGCACTTCGCCCTGGTCCACGAGGCTCTCGAGGGCCCGGATCACGTCCGGCTCCGGCGCGCCGACGGCCTGCGCCAGCTCGGCGGGGTCCGGAGGGCGCAGTCCTTCCGCGCGCAGGCGCGCGAGCACGGCGGCGTGTAGTGCGGCCGCGTCCTCGTCGAGCTCGACCTCGCGCCCCGGCAGCCGCAGCTGGCCGCCGGCCTCGTGCAACAGGCCGCCGCGCTCGACCTCCGCCGCGACCAGCGCCGTGGTGAACTCCGGCTCGAAGCCGGTGCGCCGGCGCAGCTCGAGCGTCTCCAGCACGCTGCGTTCGGGGTGCTCGTCGAACCAGCCGTTCACGCAGGCGCGGAGCCGGACGAGCGCCTCCTCCAGTCGATCGGCGTGGATCCAGCGCTCGCCGCCGGCGGGAGCGACGACGCGGCCGGCGTCCGCCAGGTTCGCGAGCAGCGCGCGCGTCTCCTTCGGAGACTGCTTCACGGCCACCGCGAGCTCCGAGGCCGGCACGAGGTGCGCGCCGCGGCGCGCGAGGAGCGACTCCAGCAGGCGCTCGGGGTCGTCCAGGCTCGACTCCTGGACGGCGAGCTCCTCGAGCACGAAGCCCTTGAAGCGCTTGAGACGGTAGCGGCTCTCCTCGAGGATCGTTCCCCCACCGAGCGTCAGCGCGGGCGAGGCGAGGCGCAGCACGAAGCGGTCTCCGGGCGCGCAGACGACCGGCTCGTCGAGGCGCAGCTGCACGAGCCCGCTGGCGCCGGCCGCGAGCTCCTCGCTGTCGAGCAGCACGACCTCGCCCAGCACGTCGGCCGTGCCCGTGTGCAGGCGGATCGGCAGCCGGTTGCGCACCGGCAGCGGCGCGTTCCGCAGCACGGAGAGCCGCGCGCCGACCATGCCCACCGGCGCGAAGAAGTCGCGCGCGCACACCACGTCGCCACGGCGCACCTGGTGGTGGTCGACGTCCGAGAGGTTCAGCGCCGTCGAGTGCCCCGCGCGCGCGACGTCGGTCTTCTCGTGGTAAGCCTGGATGCCGCGCACGCGCCCGCGGACGCGCAGCGGTCCCGCGCGCCGCCCCCCCACGATCTCGACGGCCTCGCCCACGGCCACGCGCCCGCCGACCGGGATGCCCGTGACGACCGTGCCGAAACCCTTGGCGCTGAAGACGCGCTGGATCGGCATGCGAAAGACCCCCGCGTCACTGCGCGGCTCGGTCTCGGCCGCCAGGCGCGCGAGCTCGGCCCGCAGGTCCTCGAGGCCGTCGCCGCGCACGGCCGAGACCGGCACGATCGGCGCCCCTTCGAGGAAGGTGCCGCGCACCGCCT
>CAYGPA010000773.1:0-1665 GCA_964351535.1 uncultured Planctomycetaceae bacterium | reverse complement strand
GACCGCGGGCGCAAGATCAAGTCGTGGCGCGACTGGTGGAAGAAGGCGCGCGACGGGTACCTCGCCGGCTCCGAGTGAGCGGGTGCTCCTCGCTGCGCACGGGTGCGTACCAGCCGGCCCGCGCGGCCCGACGCGCGGCGTGACGACCCCGGACGGCCGCGGCCGGTAGCTTCGGTGCGGGCCGGGCCGTAGACTCGCCCGCCCTCGCGCGCCCATCCCGCCCGGACACCGGTCCTCGCGCCTCGTGGACGGTCCGGTGCCCCGCGTGAGGATCGGTGTCCGGGCGGATGGCGCGCGGACCCAGGCCGAGCTCACCTCGACGGGGAACCCGCTTTGAACGCCATTCCGCAGCGCAAGATCACGGTCGTGGGCGCCGGCTTCGTCGGCATGACGTGCGCGCAGCTCTGCGTGCAGAAGGGGCTCGCGCGCGAGATCGTGCTGATCGACGTGCTCGAGGGTCGCCCGCAGGGCATCGCGCTCGACCTCGACCAGATGTCGGCGATCGAGGGCTCGGGCGCCGTGTGCGTCGGCACCAACGACCCGGCCGACACCGCGGACTCCGACGTGTTCATCGTCACCGCCGGGAAGCCGCGCCAGCCGGGAATGAGCCGCTCGGACCTGCTCGAGACGAACGCGCGCGTGATCGAGTCGGTCGCGGAGTACATCCGCCGCGGCTCTCCGGAGGCCGTCGTGATCGTCGTCACCAACCCGCTCGACATCATGGTGCACCTGATGCGGGCGAAGACCTCGTTCCCGCCGAAGCGCGTGATGGGCATGGCGGGCGTCCTGGACTCCGCGCGCTTTTCCTGGTTCATCGCCCAGGAGACCGGCACCTCGGTCCAGGACGTCGACGCCATGGTCCTCGGCGCGCACGGGGACTCGATGGTCCCCATGCCGCACTTCTGCACCGTGAACGGCGTCGCGCTCCCGAGCCTCGTCGGCGCGGAGCGGATCGACGCCATGACCGAGCGCACGAAGAAGGGCGGGGCGGAGATCGTGAACCTGCTCAAGACGGGCAGCGCCTACTACGCGCCGGCGGCGGCCAGCGTGGCGATGGCGCGCTCGATCCTCGAGGACGAGCGGCGCCTGCTGCCGTGCTCGTGCTTCCTGAACGGCGAGTTCGGCCTGGAGGGCATCTACATGGGAGTCCCCGCGGTCCTCGGCCGCGGCGGCGTCGAGCGCATCGTCGAGCTGCCGCTCTCGCTCGAGTCCCGCGCGCTGCTCCAGAAGGCTGCCGGCGCCATCCACGACGACATCGCCATCCTCCGCGACCGCGGAATCCTGTAGCCGCATCCGAACGAGCCCTCCCGACCCGCACCAAGAGCGCCATGAGCACCCGAACCGAAACCGACTCCTTCGGCCCGATCGAGGTCCCGAGCGACCGCATGTACGGCGCGCAGACGCAGCGCTCGCGCGAGAACTTCAAGATCGGGGGGCACCGCTTCTCGCGGCCCATGGTGCGCGCGCTGGGCGTCGTGAAGAAGTGCGCGGCGCTGGCCAACATCGACCTCGGCGAGCTCGACATGCTGGACGCCGAGCAGCAGCGCGCGCTCCTGGCGGCGGCCGACGAGGTCATCGCGGGGGACTGGGACGAGCACTTCCCGCTGGTGGTCTGGCAGACCGGCTCCGGCACGCAGAGCAACATGAACGCGAACGAGGTCATCT
>CAYGPA010000772.1:0-1674 GCA_964351535.1 uncultured Planctomycetaceae bacterium | reverse complement strand
AGGCGATCGTCGCGCAGCAGCGCCGCTGCGGTACGAACACGCTGCAGCTCGTCGACGCGCTGCCGCCGGGGTCTCACGCGCGGCTGCGCGCGGCGCTGCCGGGGATCGCGCTCGTGCAGGTGATCCACGTGCTCGGCCCGGAGTCGGTCGACGAGGCCCTGGCCGCTGCGCAGGGCGTCGACGCGCTGCTGCTCGACTCGGGCAACCCGGGCGCGAAGGTCAAGGAGCTCGGCCGCGCGCACGACTGGAGCGTCAGCGCGCGGATCGTCGAGCAGTCGCCCGTTCCCGTGTTCCTCGCCGGCGGCCTGAACCCCGAAAACGTCGCGCGCGCGATCGACGCGGTGCGCCCGTTCGGCCTGGACCTCTGCACCGGCGTGCGCACCGACGGCGCGCTGGACCCGCACAAGCTCGAACGCTTCGTCGCGGCGGCCGGCGGCTGAGGCGGCTGTCCCTCTCTCAGTGGTTGCGGACCCGTTCGAGGCCCTTCTCGACGTTCGCCAGCATGCGCGCGGCCGTCGGCGAGCTGCGCCCGTAGGCGGCGCGCTCCTCCTCGGAGACGCGCGCGGGCCGCGATTCGAGAAGTACCTCGGCGTGTCGGGGTTCCGCGCCCACAAGAAGCAGCGGCGCAGTCCGCGGACGGCCTCGATGTACTCGCTCTTGTCGGTCGCCACCCCGCGGAACTTCGCGTTCCCCACCGCATGCTCGGACCGCTCGACGCCACTCCAACCGTTGGCCTGGTGCAGGAGCTGGTCGCCCACGAGCGGGCACTCGCCTCCGTTGTTGCCGCCCATCGGGTACGGAAGTCCGTCCGGATCGAGCTGGCCGTCCCGGGTCAGCTCCCTGCCCAGGTGGAACACCGCGCGCTGGCCGGCTCGGTAGGGTGTGTAGCGAGAGGCGCAGGTCCAGTCGTTGAACTGCAGGACCTCCAGCTCGTCGCCTGCGACCGTACCCGCGATCACCGAGTGCACGCGCAGCGTCATCATCGGCCGCCACTCGTCGCGCCACACCGGACCGCGCCGGGGCGCGTCTCGCTGCACGATCGTCGCCTCGACGATCCAGTCGGCCTGCAGCGCCAGCTGGTACGGACGCAACGGAGTGACTCTCGCTGCCGGAGCGCGCGGCGAGAGAGATGTCGGTGTCGCGGAGCCCAGCAGAGGGAGCGCGAGAAGCATCGGAACGATCCACCGTGCCATCCCGTCATCCTCGGTCGAGCGTGGAAGGGTCGCAAGGGCGGGCATCGCCCTCGGCCTCGAGCTCTGGAGTAGCATGGCTCCAGCCAGCGATCGGCGCTTCGGCCGACTGCGCAAGTTCGCGAGCCCGCGCGCGGAGCCCTCGAGATGATCGGAACGATCCCTGCAGTCCTGACCCTGTGCCTGGCGACGCCGATGCCCGTCTCCGCTCGGAGCCAGACGAGCTCGGAGCGAGTGTTCCCGGAGTTCTTCGAAGCGCCGGACGGCTGGCGCGCGGACCACGGCTCCGCCTGGCGCGTGCAGCGCGACGTCGACACGGGCTTCGCGCGCCTCGTGTTCGGCGCCTCGCTCGCTCCGTCGAGCACGCCGGTCGGCGACGCGGAGTGGTTCGCGCTCGGGCGCCAGGCGCTCGCGCTGTCCGCCGGGCTGCACGGTGTGGATCCCGCGCAGCTCGTCGAGCAGCGCGTGAAGCTCGTGCCGCTGG
>CAYGPA010000771.1:930-1675 GCA_964351535.1 uncultured Planctomycetaceae bacterium | reverse complement strand
CGCACCATGGCACTCCCCGCCGACCTCGTTGACCAGCTCACGAACCACATCACGGAGCGAAGCCTCAACAAGGAAGATCTCCTGTTCCCGACCAGCGCCGGCACCCCCCTCTCCCGCAACACGTTCCGCACGAGAGTCTGGCTGCCGGCCGTCCAGGTGTCCGGGGTCGACTTCGATGTCCGGGTTCACGACCTGCGGCACGCCCACGCCAGTTGGCTCCTCGCCGGAGGCTCCGACATCAAGTCCGTCATGGACCGCATGGGCCACGCCCAAATCACCACCACCCAGAAATACCTGCACGCCCTGCCCGACGCCGACCACAAGAACCTCACCGCCCTCGACCGGATCCGCCGGCCAGAGCAACAGCCCAGCGCACCGGAGCCCGGCGGCGAACCGGACCAACCCGACTGACCAGCGTCATGCACTCTTCAAGCGCGTCAGCAGTCCGGAACGGACACCAGGGGTCCACGGCGTCGGCATGAGCCGCGACCCCTCTATCAGGCACACTCGCCGAGGTTCGCGTCTGCCGGACACCGCCGCGGCCTTCAGGACCTCCCGATTGGGACCCTGGTGCGGCCCACAGGGTCTGCATCCAGGCGAGTGCCCGGGTCAGCGCCCATGCCCGTCAGCAGTGTCACCAAGACTCGCACTCGCGGTTCGACACGACCCACTTGCCGGTGCCATCGCCAGCCGACACGTGCGCCAGGCATCCGCACGCGGCGGCCCGAGAACTGTGTATCACCCG
>CAYGPA010000771.1:0-920 GCA_964351535.1 uncultured Planctomycetaceae bacterium | reverse complement strand
CAGGAAGGGGATGGACTCGCTCCTCACCATCGCCTTCGCCGCCGGGGACTCACTCCCTTTCCGGATCCGACGGTGCGCCGCCCACTGCAGCGACGAGCCGCTCTGGGTCCTCCACACTGATGTGGAGCATCCGAAGGCGGATCGGGAAGCCGACCACCCAGGCCCGGACAGGCGGGTCGACCTCGATCGTCACGATGCCTGTGACCGCGCCGTTGACGAGCCAGCGTCCGCGCCACCCGTGCACTCCGATCCCACCACGCATGTCCCGGTCGCGATACAGGCCGCGGATGGCCTCACGCGGGATCTGACTCCTGAACGCCCAACCCATCCGGACCGAGATACCGTTCGGCCCGACCCCCACCCCCGCGAACCCCGGACCCATACCCATCACCACAAGAAGCGGTCGGAACCAGCCGACCCCCGACGAGCACGCCGCCAGCGCCGCCCACACAGGACGCATCGATCGGGATCTGATGGGCGTCCACCACGGGCGCACGCGGCGTTGACAATGTCCGGGGCCTACGTGCCCACGGACCCCACACACCGTTCATCGGACAGAGCCTTCCGCGCTTGTAACAGGCTTGCGCGGTGCTATGGTCTCGGCATGGAACCCGTGATGGAGCAGCGGCAGGGCGCGGTTGGACCGTCGCACGTGCCCTCGGGTGCCGTTCTCCTGGCTATCGAACTGAGCGAGATCGCTCACGGGATTCGCGGCCTCGACGTGCTTCGTCGAAGCGTTGACCGTGCACCGCCGTTGTAGGCCGCTCGGAATCAGAGTTCATCGCATCTGGTGGCGTGCACAGTCCTGCCGCCGCCGTCACGTCCTCTCGCTCTAGATGAGGAACGGTTCTTCCCGGGCCGGAGGCGTCTCGCCGACGATCGCTCCGGTGGGGAGCCCGGCAGCGAGGACACCGAGGAGT
>CAYGPA010000770.1:0-1679 GCA_964351535.1 uncultured Planctomycetaceae bacterium | reverse complement strand
GCTTGATCAGCGCGTCCTCGAGCAGCAGCGCCTCCTTCTCGGTCCGCGTGACCACGGTCTCGACGCTGCGCGCGTCGCGCTCGAGGAACTGCACGCCGAGGCGCCCGTCCCCGCCGGGCCGCCGGTAGCTCGACAGCCGGCTGCGCAGGTTGCGCGCCTTGCCGACGTAGAGGACCTTGCCCTCCCCGTCGCGGAACAGGTACACGCCAGGGCGCTTCGGGACGCCGTCGAGGCTCCAGGCGGGCTCGCTCAACGCGCGAGCTCCAGCGCCTCCAGCTCGCGCAGGCGGTCGCGCATCTTGGCGGCCTCCTCGAAGCGCAGTTCGCCGGCGGCGTGGAGCATGTCGGCGCGCAGCTTGGCGAGCTCGCCGCGCAGGCAGTCGGGGCTCCAGGAGAGGGCCGGATCCGCGTCGGCCTGCGCGCCGCGCTTGCGCCGCGCCCCGGGCGCCTCGGCGACCTCGACGTAGTCCATCTCGTACAGCGACTCGATCCCGTCGCGAATGGGCTTGAGGATCGTCTTCGGCTCGATGCCGTGCTCGGTGTTGTAGACGAGCTGCAGCGCGCGGCGGCGCTCGACCTCCGCCACGGTCGCGTCGATCGACTTCGTGCGCTTGTCGGCGTAGAAGAGCACGCGGCCCTCGACGTTGCGCGCGGCGCGGCCGCAGGTCTGGATCAGCGACGTCTCGGAGCGCAGGAAGCCCTCCTTGTCGGCGTCCAGCACGGCGACGAGCGCCACCTCGGGCAGGTCGAGCCCCTCGCGCAGCAGGTTGATGCCGACCAGCACGTCGAAGGCGCCCAGGCGCAGGTCGCGCAGGATCTCGGTCCGCTCGATCGCGTCGATCTCGGAGTGCAGGTAGCGGACGCGCACGCCGAGCTCCTCGTAGTACGTCGTCAGCTCCTCCGCCGAGCGCTTGGTCAGCGTCGTGACCAGCACGCGCCACCCCGCGGCGACGACCTTGCGGATCTCGCCGAGCAGGTCGTCGACCTGGGTGCGCGCCGGACGGATCTCGATCGGCGGGTCCAGCAGGCCCGTGGGGCGCACGATCTGCTCGAAGATGCGGCCGTCGGACTCGCGCCGCTCGTAGGGCCCGGGCGTCGCGGAGACGTAGACGATCTGCTGCACCAGGCGCTCCCACTCCTCGAAGCGCAGCGGTCGGTTGTCGAGCGCGCTGGGCAGGCGGAAGCCGTGCTCGACGAGCGTCTCCTTGCGCGAGCGGTCGCCGCGGTACATCCCGCCCACCTGCGGAATGGACACGTGGCTCTCGTCCACGAACACGACCCAGTCCTCGGGGAAGTAGTTCAGCAGCGTGAAGGGCGCCTCGCCGGGCTGGCGGCCGTCCATGTACACGGAGTAGTTCTCGATCCCGTTGCACACGCCGGTCTCGCGCAGCATCTCGAGGTCGTGGCGCGTGCGCTGCTCGAGGCGCTGGGCCTCCAGCAGCTTGTCGCCGCGCCGCAGCTCGTGCAGCCGCTGTTCGAGCTCGGCCTCGATGCCCTCGACGGCCTTCGCCATGCGCTCGAGCGGCGTGACGTAGTGGTTCGCCGGGAAGATCTGCGTCGCACTCATCTCGCGCAGGATCTCGCCGCGCAGCGGGTCGACCTCGACCAGCGCCTCGATCTCGTCGCCGAAGAGCTCCACGCGCGTCACGCGCTCGTCCTCGTAGGCGGGGAAGATCTCGA
>CAYGPA010000769.1:0-1679 GCA_964351535.1 uncultured Planctomycetaceae bacterium | reverse complement strand
GCCGCGAGTTCTGGAAGTGGTGGATGGAGCAATGGGGAGTCCTCACCCGTGAGTAAGGGCGAGCTGACGGCGCTCCAGCAACGCGACCTCGATCTCTTCTTGCACGGTCGAGCGACGCTGGACGACTACGCGGCGCGCGTGCTGGATCGCTTGAGGAGCGTCGGGATCAAGGCTCACTCGCTGCAAGCGGGGACCTCCATGCATCGCCTGCAGGTCGAAGACCGGGGGGAGCAGGTCGTGCTCGATCTCGTGGCGGAATCCGTTCCGGTCATCGAGCAGCCCACCCAGCACGCCACGGGGGGGCCAAGATCCGGGTCGATACGCCCCACGAGATCCTGGTGAACAAGCTCTGCACTCGGGTCCAGCGCTCGGAGGCGAGGGACCTCGTGGACGTACGGGAGCTGTTGGCGCGCGGTGGCGGTCTGCGCCGGGCCTTGGCCGATGCCCCCAAGAAGGACAGCGGATTCTCGCCGCTCACCCTCAACGGGCTCCTCGGGAACCTCGCGATCCGCGACATCGGCACCGGCGAGGGATGGTCCGACGAGGGCCTGGTGGGACTCGAGGAGTTTCGTGCGTCGCTCATCGAGCTCGTGGGCGAGCCGGCGCGGCCCGACTCGGAGTGACGCCCCCCGAAGCTGCGCGGGCGGTGGCGTGAGAGAAGAACGGCGACCTCCCGGCGGTCGGCTCCGCTGCGCCGAAGCTGCTGCGGTCCGGACGAGGGGGTGGGCTCGCTGACCGGCCACGGGGTGCTCGGAAGGTGCTGCGAGGCCCGTTCGGGGGCTGTACGAACGCGGGGCTCCAGGCGTGCAGGTGGACGGCCGAGAAGACAAACTACCGCCCGCCCCCCGGCCTTCCGCCTCTCCCCGCCCCCCGGGAGGGGCTTCGACCCGACCCTCCGCCTCCGACCTTCCGGCAATGGACCCGAGCATCGACCCCTTCCCCGAGATGCAGGGGGTCTCGACGTACCCCCTCGAGTCCCGCGCGAGCCTCGTGCGCGCCGAGGACTTCTGCAAGGTGCCCGAGCCCGTGCCCGGTATCGAGGCGTTCGTGGACTCGCTGCCCGACATCTACGTCGGGACGCTGTTCAAGGAGCTCGTCGAGCGCATCGTCGCGTCGAAGCTCGCCGGGAAGCCCGTCGCCGTGGCGCTGGGCGCCCACGTGCTGAAGGTCGGTCTCGCGCCGCTGCTCATCGACCTCATGCAGCGCGGCGTGATCGACTTCGTGTCGATGAACGGCGCGGGGGCGATCCACGACTTCGAGATCGCGACCGCCGGCCGCACGTCGGAGGACGTGGGGGAGCAGCTGCCGCTCGGACGCTTCGGATTCGCCGACGAGACCGGCCGCGGGCTGGCCGAGGCCGCGGCGCGCGGCAGCGCGGCGAAGACTCCTGAACAGGCGGGGCTGGGCGCCGGCGTCGGCGGCTTGATCCTCGAGCGCGACGCGCCCTACAAGCACCTCTCCGTCACGGCCGAGGCCGTGCGCCTCGGCATCGGCGTCACGTCCCACGTGTGCCTCGGCGCCGACATCGTCCACATGCACCCCGCGTGCGACGGCGCCGCGATCGGCGCGGCCTCGATGATCGACTTCCGCAAGGTGTGCGCGTTCGTGAACGGGCTCGACGGCGGCTGCTGGATCAACGTCGGCTGCGCCGTCGTGCTGCCGGAGGTGTTCCTGAAGGC
>CAYGPA010000768.1:0-1685 GCA_964351535.1 uncultured Planctomycetaceae bacterium | reverse complement strand
ACTGTGCGCTTCCGCTCGAGCACTCGGAGTACGCATCCGGCGTAGGGAACCTGTTCCAGAACCCGCGATTCGTGAACCTGCCGATCGGCAACCTGAGCCTCAAGAACGACTCGCCTTGCCGCAACGCCGGGAGCTTCTTCTTCGTCTACCCTCCGGGCTCCCTCGACATCGACGGGGATCGCAGAGTCAAGGCGGGTCGCGTGGAGATCGGTGCTGACGAGTTGCAGTTCAACGTGCAGCAGCTGTAGGCCGGAGACCTCGCCAGGATCTCTGCGGAACCGCGATGCGGGGCTCTCTCCGGATGGAGAGGCCCCGCTTTCGCGCTTGGCCAGCGCGCGGTCCGGCGTGCTCGTCGAAGGCTCGCGACGTCGAATGAGAGGTCGCGACATTCGCCCCGGAAACACACGTTGGTGGCCGCTCTCGTCGGATTGTCGGCGCTTTTCGACATCATTTTTTTTCGTCACGAGGAGCGCGACATCGCCTAGTTTCGGAGCCCCCAAGCCACCGACTTCCCTGTCCGAAATCGAGCGTGCTTTCATGAAACGACACTCCCTCACTGCGATTTCTGCGTTCTCCCTCCTGGCTCTCCCCTTCGCATCGGCTCAGACCGGCGGCGGTGGGAATTCTCCGCCCCTCGACCAGGTCTACCCCGGTCCGCTCGGCAACGCCGAGTTCGGCAAGGTCGTGGCCGGTGAGTTCACCGGTGACCTCAGTCTCGACGTCGTCGTGATGGACGGGGACGAGCCTGTCCTGGCCGTCTCCCCCGAGGTGTTCGACAGCGCCATCGGCACCGGCGCCATCGCCAACGACATCGCCGTTCTGTCGGGAGTCGTCTCCGGCAAAGACCTGCTCGTGGTCGTCGGCAACCCGGGCCTACAGCTCTACGAGCGCGAATCCGACGCCGGCACCTGGATCGTCACGACCGTGCACGACGCACTCAGCGCCTGGGGTGGAGCCCAGGCCGTGAAGGTCGGCGACCTCGACGGCGCCGGGGACTCCGACCTCGTCGGCATCGGCGCCACCGGCACCAGCATCCTGATCGAGTACGGCAACGGCGACGGCACGTTCACGACGGGGACCGGGTTCTCCACCTACGGGGCCGGCTCCTACGACCTGCAGCTGCCGAACTGGCGCGAGACCGGAGACGTTGCGGGCACCGACGAGATCGTCGTGTTCTCGGGCTATGGGATGGAGGTCTACGAGGCCGACGGTTCCTATCTGACGAGCGGCGCCTGGACGGCCTCGCCGATCTGGTCGACGGTGATCGACGACGTCGGCTCCAGCGTGCAGCGCCTGGCGCTCGTGACGAAGATGGGCGGGAACGACTGGCTCACCATCAACGGCAGCGCGGGCGCGGAAGGGCCCTACAGCCTGGGAGCCGCCGGCGTGGTCAGCATGGCCTCGGGCGACGCGGACGCCGACGGCGACTCCGAGCTGTTCCTCGGCATCGACACGGCCAACGAGTTCTGGGCGCTCGAGAACCTCTCCCCGGGTCTGGTGACCTACGACGTCACGCTGATCGACACGTACCCCTACGGACCGAGCGGACGCGACCCGTCGATCAACGCCGCGGGCCTGGCGACGGGGGACTTCGACGGGGACAAGGTCCTCGACGTCCAGGCGCCGGCCCAGGGTGACCTGACCGGCGTGATCACGGTCTACGGAACGATGCCGGTCGTCCACGT
>CAYGPA010000767.1:0-1690 GCA_964351535.1 uncultured Planctomycetaceae bacterium | reverse complement strand
GACCACAGCAAGGCCTCGCCGACGGCCATCGACCACCGCGAGCACGCGCTGACCTACGAGGTCCTCGACGCCGAGCACCTGCAGCACGGCATGCTCTTCCTGCCCAGCCGCTGGACCGTGCGCCGCACGCTGCCCGGGCGGCCGGACCCCGTCGTCGAGGACTCCGAGGCGTGACGGAACCCCTGTCCCCGCTGCGCCTCCCGTTCGACCAGTACCAGCGCTACCGGCTGGTCTCCGACCTGCTCGACCGGCTGCGCGGGGACCGCCCCCTGCGCGTGCTCGACGTCGGGGGCCGCACGGCCGTGCTGCGGCGCTTCCTCCGGCAGGACGAAATCGCGCTGGTCGACGTCGAGCCCAGCGACGCCGAGGGCCTCGTGCTCGGCAGCGGCGCCGCGCTGCCGTACGTGGACGACGCCTTCGACGTCGTCGCGGCCTTCGACACGCTCGAGCACGTCCCGCCGGAGCTGCGCGAGGCCTTCGTGGCCGAGTGCGCGCGCGTGGCGAAGGGCTGGGTCGTCCTGGCCGGTCCCTACGACGCCCCGCGCGTCGCGCGCGCCGAGGAGCTCCTGCAGCAGTTCCTGCGCGACAAGCTCGGCGTGCGGCACCGCTACCTCGAGGAGCACCGCCACAACGGCCTGCCCGACCGCGCCGCCGTGGAAGCGCAGTTCGAATCGCTCGGCGCGCGCGTGAAGAGCTTCGGCCACGCGAACCTCGAGCGCTGGCTCGTGCTGATGTGCGTCTCGCTCTACCTCGACGACGACCCCTCGCTGCGCGAGATGGCCGCGAGCTTCCACGAGTTCTACAACCGCGAGCTCTACGCCACCGACCACGCCGAGCCGGTCTACCGCCACTTCGTCGTCGCCGCGCTGGGCGACGCCAAGCTGCCCGAGGAGGCGGAGCTCTTCGCCAGGCCCCAGGCTCCGGAAGGCTCCCTGCCCGCCCTCGGCGAGCTCCTGCGCGAGCTCGAGGCCTTCGACCGCGAGCGCGGCGAATGGCGCAAGGAGCGCGACAAGCTGCGCGAGGCCGTGGCGGATCTCGAGGAGGACCTCGAGGGCCACCGCGAATCGCTGCGCGAGGCCGAGGAGGAGAGCGCGAAGAAGGACCGCGGCCTCGCGGAGCTGCGCACGGAAATCGCCGCGCGCCGCGCCGAGCAGGAAGAGGCCATCGCCGTCCTGGAGGCGGACCTCGCGAGCCACAAGGGCTCCGTCGCCGACCTCGAGCGCGACCTCGCGACGGCCAAGCAGGACCACGCGAAGATCACCGCCGCCTTCGAGGCCGACCTCGCGGAGCACAAGCGCTCGCTCGCCGAGGTCCAGGCCGAGCTGCAGACCCTGACGCAGGCCCACACGTCCGCGCTCGAGGCGATGGCCGCCGAACGCGTTGCGTTCGAGAAGGACCTCGCCGCCCGCGCCGCCGAGGTCGAGGCCGGCCAGGCCCACGCCGCAGAGCTCCTCGCCGAGCTCGACTCGACCCGCGCCGCCGCCGCCGACATCGAGCGCGCCCTGCTCGCCGCCAACGAGGCCGCCGAGGGCCTGAACACGTCCCTGCAGCAGCGCAGCGCCGAGCTCGAAACCGCCCACCGCGAGATCGAACGCCTCGCCACCGTCGAACGCGACCTGCGCGCCGAGCTACGCCACCGCTGGCACAACCTCAAGCGCGCCCTGCACTGGCGCAAGCCGAGCTTCTGACG
>CAYGPA010000766.1:0-1691 GCA_964351535.1 uncultured Planctomycetaceae bacterium | reverse complement strand
GCTCGACCCAGCGGTTCAGCGAGATGCGCCCCTTCGCCGGTCCGCCGTCGAACATGAGGCTCATGCGCGTCTCGACGCCCGGCGCGCCGTTGGGGATCTTGCTGAAGTCGTCCTTGCCCAGCAGCTTGCCCTGGTTGTCGTTGAAGCAGAAGGGGCAGTGATCCGTCGAGACCGCCTGCAGGTCGTCGAACTCGAGGCCGCGCCACAGCTGGTCCTGCTTGGACCTGTCGCGCAGCGGCGGGCTCATGACGTACTTCGAGCCCTCGAACCCGGGCTCCTCGTAGTTGTCGTAGGAGAGGAACAGGTACTGCGGGCAGGTCTCGGCGAACGCGTGCAGGCCGCGGCCGCGCGCGCGCGCGACCTCCTCGAGCGCCTCGGCGGCCGAGAGGTGCACGATGTAGACCGGTACGTCGGCCATCTCCGCGAGGCAGATGGCGCGGTGCGTCGCCTCGGCCTCGGCGCGCGGCGGGCGCGTCAGGGCGTGGTACTTCGGCTCGGTGTGGCCCTTCGCCAGCGCCTGCTCGACGAGCTTGTCGATCACGAGGCCGTTCTCGGCGTGCATGCAGATCGTCGCGCCGATCTCGCCCGAGCGCTGCATGCAGCGGAAGATGCCGCCGTCGTCCATGAAGAAGACGCCCGGGTAGGCCATGAACAGCTTGAAGGACGTGATGCCCTCGTCGACCATCGCGCCCATCTCGGCGACCAGCGGCTCGGAGTACTCCGAGAGGATCATGTGGAAGCCGTAGTCGATCACGGCCTTGCCGTCCGCCTTCGCGGACCAGGTCTCGAAGGCCTGGCGCAGCGTGCCGCCGCGCTCCTGGATCGCGAAGTCGACGATGCAGGTCGTGCCGCCGTAGGCCGCGGCGATCGTGCCGGTCTGGAAGTCGTCGACCGAGAACGAGCCGCCGAACGGCATGTCCATGTGCGTGTGCGCGTCGATCCCGCCCGGCACGACGAGCTTGCCCGTCGCGTCGACCACCTTGTCGACCTTGTCCGCCTGCGCGGAGAGGTCGGCGCCGACGGCGTGGATCGTCTCGCCGTAGATCAGGACGTCGCCGCGGTAGAGGTCGGTCGCGGTGACGATCGTTCCACCTCGAATCAGGGTCTTCATGGGCTTCGAGTTCTCCGGGGCGGCGGGGCCGATCGAAGGGGGCGAGAGGGGAAGGCGCGGGGCGCCGTTCAGGGCAGGAGCTGGGCCATGTCGAAGTACGTCTCGGGGCGACGGTCGCGGTAGAACTGCCACACGCGGCGCACCTCCTCGATCTTCTCGAGGTCCATGTCGGCCACGACGACCTCGTCGCGGTCCTCCGAACCCTCGGCCAGGAACTGCCCGCGCGGGTCGACGAAGTAGCTGGAGCCGTAGAACTTGCCGATCGCCCACGGCGCCTCGGTGCCGACGCGGTTGCTGCAGCCCATGAAGAAGCCGTTGGCGACCGCGTGCGCGGGCTGCTCGAGCTTCCACAGGTACTGCGACAGGCCGGCGACGGTCGCCGAGGGGTTGAACACGATCTCCGCGCCGTTCAGACCGAGGAGGCGCGCGCCCTCGGGGAAGTGGCGGTCGTAGCAGATGTAGACGCCGATCTTCGCGTAGCGCGTCTGGAAGACCGGATAGCCGAGGTTGCCGGGCTTGAAGTAGAACTTCTCCCAGAAGCCCGACGTGTGCGGGATGTGGTTCTTGCGGTACTTGCCGA
>CAYGPA010000765.1:0-1698 GCA_964351535.1 uncultured Planctomycetaceae bacterium | reverse complement strand
GGGGTCCACGACGCGGGCGGCACCCGGGTTGGGGCGGGACAGCGCGCGGAGCCTCCCTTATAAGAGGGGGCTTCCACCATGTTCGAAAACCTCTCCAAGCGTCTCGGCGCCGCCTTCTCCGGTCTGCGGGGCAAGGGTGAGCTGACCGAGGAGAACGTCGAGGAGGGTCTGCGCGAGGTTCGCGCGGCCCTGCTCGAGGCCGACGTCGCCTTCCAGGTGGCGCGGTCGTTCACCGAGCGCGTGCGCGAGCGCGTCGCCGGCCAGGAACGCGTCAAGGGCGTCGATCCGAGCCAGCAGTTCGTCCACGCCTGCCACCAGGAGCTGGTCCAGCTCATGGGGCCCGAGGACGCGCGCCTCGAGTTCTCGAAGAAGCCGCCGACGGTGCTCCTGATGGCCGGCCTGCAGGGCGCCGGCAAGACGACGACCTGCGCCAAGCTCGCGAAGCGGCTGAAGGAGAAGGAGCAGCGGCGCCCGCTGCTGGTCGCCGCCGACGTCAAGCGGCCCGCGGCCGTGCAGCAGCTGCGGGTGCTGGGCGAGCAGATCGGCGTGCCGGTCTTCCACCTCGACGGCGCGACGGCCCCCGAGGTCTGCGCCGCCGGCGTGGCCGCGGCGCGGCGCGACGGGCAAGACGTGGTGATCCTCGACACGGCCGGCCGCCTGCACGTCGACGAGGAGATGATGGCCGAGGTCGGCGAGATCGCCGCCCGCACGAAGCCCGACGACCAGATCCTCGTGGTCGACGCCATGACCGGTCAGGACGCCGTGCGCTCCGCGCAGGCCTTCCACGAGCGGCTCGCGCTGACCGGCGTGATCCTGACCAAGCTTGACGGCGACGCGCGCGGCGGCGCGGCGCTCTCGATCAAGGAGGTCACCGGGCGCCCGATCCTGTTCGTCGGCATCGGCGAGAAGCTCGACGAGATCGACACGTTCCACCCCGACCGCATGGCGGACCGCATCCTCGGGATGGGGGACGTCGTCGGGCTGGTCGAGTCCGCCCAGGACGCGATCTCGGACGAAGAGGCCCAGGCGAGCTTCGAGAAGATGGTCCTCGGCGACTTCACGCTCGAGGACATGCTCGGCCAGATCCGCATGATCCGCCGGCTCGGACCGATGAAGAAGGTCCTCGGGATGCTCCCCGGCATGTCCCAGATGGAGGGGCTCGACGTCGACGACGGCAAGATGAACCGCCTCGAGGCGACCTTCACGTCGATGACGCCCTACGAGCGGCTGCGCCCCGACGTGCTCGACATGGGCCGCCGGCGCCGCATCGCCCGCGGCTCCGGGCAGGACGTCGCCGCCGTCAACGAGCTGCTGAAGTCGTTCAAGGCGATGAAGCAGATGATGCGCCAGATGAACAAGATGGGCCTCGGGGCCAAGCTGGGCGCGAAGGGCAAGAAGGAGGCCTTGCGGGGCATGTCCTCGACCGGCGAGCTGGCCTCGGCAGGCGGCGGAGGCCTGCTGGGGGGCCTGGGCGGCCTCGGCGGGGGCCTCGGAGGGCTGTTCGGCGGAGGGGGCGGCGGCGCCGGAGCGGGCGGCCTGGGCGACCTCGCGGGCCTCGGCGGGCTCGGTGGGGGGCCCGGCGGCGGCCCCCGTCCCATGGGCTCGTCGTCGACCCGCAAGCGCGGTTCCAAACGGAAACGCAAACAGAAGCAGAAAAAGGGCGGACGCAAACGCTAGACTCTTCGCCCTTCGTCCGCG
>CAYGPA010000764.1:0-1702 GCA_964351535.1 uncultured Planctomycetaceae bacterium | reverse complement strand
CGGTGGCGAGGCTCTGGTTGACGGAGCCGCCCGTGGCCTCGACGCCGATGCCGCCCGTGCCCGAGGGCTGGTTCGATCCCCCCCCGAAGACCCACAGACCCCTGGCCTCGGCGCCGCCGCTCACGAAGCCGCCGTCCCCGCCGGGGGTGGACAGGTCTCCGACGCCGCCGAAGGCGAACAGGGCGATCCCGCTCGGCTGGCCGCCGCGTGCCACGACGCCGGAGCCGCTGCCGCCGCCGCCGATGCCCTCGACGCCGGCGCCCGGGAAGCTCAGCCCGTCCAGCACGGACCCGCCGACTCCGGTCACGCCGTTGCCGGCCTCGGAGACGATGGTCGTGCCGGGCAGGATGCTGCCGCCGACGAACCACCCGCCGTCCCCGGCGAAGCTGTCGAAGCCGTTCGTGACGTCGCCCGCCACCGCGTAGACGCCGGTGCGGGAGCTGCCTCCGTCGCTCGGGTCCGTCGTGACCTCGAACCGAGCGCCGAGGGCCTCGCTCGTCGCATTCAGGAACACCTGGCCGGAGGGCGCGACGAAGAGGTCGCTCGTGATCGGGTAGAGCATCCCGAGCGTCGGAGTCGAGCTGGCCTGGAGGCACGTGCCGGGGTTGCCCTGGTCCTCGAGGCTGCCGGCGCAGAAGCCGGACGCGGTGCCGGCCACGGCGCCGCCGGGGCCGCGGACCACGCCGCCGATGGCTGCGCCGGCTTCCTGGGAGCCGGTGCCGCGCTCGCCGCGTTCGCGCGCCGCTCGGGGCGGCGTCGCGCCGCTTGCGCCGCTCGCGCCACTCGCGCCACTCGCGCCACTCGCGCCGGCTCCGGTGCGCGTCGCGCCGGCGCTGGTCCCCGCATCGTCGGCCGGCGGGGCGCCGTCGACGGCGGGCGCCAGGCCCAGTGCGCCGTCCGCGCCGGGCGCGAGTCGCGGCAGGGCGATCGGCTCGAAGGCGCCGCCCTCGAGGGCGTGGTAGATCGTGTTCTCCACCGCGTTGACGAGGTGCAGGTCGCGGCGGCCGTCGCCGTCGTAGTCGAGCCAGTGCGCGGCGTGGTCGAGGCCGGTGGCGGTGATGCCGCGGCTCTCGGTCACGTCGACGAAGACGCCGCCGCGGTTGCGCAGCAGGTGGCTGGGCCCGGAGCGGGTGCCGACGAACAGGTCGACCGCGCCGTCGCCGTCGAAGTCCTCCCACAGCGCGAAGCGCGCTCCGCTGACGGCGTCCAGTCCCGCGGCGGCCGTCGCGTCGACGAGCGCGCCGTCGCCCGCATTGCGCAGCAGCTGGAGGGCGCCCGCGGGCGTGACCGCGAGGGCGTCGGCGAGCCCGTCGGCGTCGAAGTCGCCCCACGCCAGCCCCTCGGTCGTCGGCGGCGCCGTCGGCGGGGACGCGGACGGGGTCTGGGGGTCGGCCGTCTGGGCCGAGGCGGACGCGAGGGCGCCGGCGAGGAAGAGCAGGGTGGTCGGCAAGTGCATCGGGGGTCTCCGTGGGGCTTGGGCTCGAGGGGGAACACCCGGCCAGACGCGAGCCGTCTCGCGCGGGCGCAGCGGATTCCGACAAAACCTCGGCGCGCGGCGAGCGCGCCCCTGTTCGGGGGGGGCGCCTGCGAGGCAGCGGCGGATTCGCCCGGCCCGGAGGCGCCGTTCCACCCGCCCGCGGAGCCCTCGGCCTCCGGAGGAACCACGACCCTTGCATCCGCGGCGCGAGTTCAGCGGACTCCG
>CAYGPA010000763.1:0-1705 GCA_964351535.1 uncultured Planctomycetaceae bacterium | reverse complement strand
CGCGCGAATTCGGCCGAGATTCGCCCTCGATCCCGGCCAGCTCCCGATCAGCGCCCCGCGCGGCTCGCGTCGCGCAGTGCGCGGAACTCGTTGCCCTCGAACCAGTTGGGGAAGGCGGCCGAGTTCGCGAGTTCGAGGCCGACTGCGTGGTAGAGGGCCAGGTCGGTCAGGGTCCCGGTCAGGTCCCAGCTCGCGTCGTACTCGTCGCCGGGCTTGTGGTAGCGGTGGGCGCGGTAGTCGTCGCTCAGCATGCGGCCGCGCTCGGCGCCGCCCCGCAGCAGGTCGACGCCGGACTTGGCGTAGAGCACGGGCACGCCCTGCTTGGCGAAGTTCAGGTGGTCGGAGCGGTAGAAGGCGCCCTTCTCCGGCTGGTCGTCGGGCACGACCACGCGCTGCTGCGCGGCGGCGGCGCGCGCGAGGACCTCCTCGAGCTCCGAGCTGCCCTGGCCGATCACGATCACGTCGCGCGTGCGCCCGCTGACGCTGAGCGCGTCCATGTTGATGCCGCCGACGACGTTCGCGAGGTCGATCGGCGGGTGTTCGGCGAACCAGCGCGAGCCGAGCAGGCCCGACTCCTCGGCCGTGACGGCCAGGAAGACGACCGAGCGCGCCGGCCGCGCGCCGCCCGCGAAGACGCGCGCGAGCTCCAGCAGGCCCGCGGTTCCGGTCGCGTTGTCGACCGCCCCGTTGTAGATGCCGTCGCCCTCGGCCGCCTCGAGCGCGCGGTCGTAGCCCAGGTGGTCCCAGTGCGCGGTGTAGGCCACGTACTCGTCGGGTCGCTCGGCGCCCGGCAGGATCGCCGTCACGTTGCGCGAGCGCGACGCGCGAATCGTGTTCGAGAGCGACAGCGAGGCGCGCAGCCCGAACGACACCGCGCGGAACCCGCGGCGCCTGGCGGCCTCGGCCATGCCGTCGAAGCTCCGTCCGGCGAGGGAGAAGATCTCGCGCGCCGCCGCCTGGTTCACCCAGGCCTCGACCGCCACGCGTCCGGCGTTGCCGTCCTCGCTCTGCAGGTCGAACTGCGGGCCCGACCAGCTCCCCGTCACGACGTCCCACGGGTACCCCGCGGCGCCGGTCTCGTGCACGACGATCGCGCCGGCGGCGCCCTGGCGCGCGGCCTCCTCGTACTTGTAGGTCCAGCGGCCGTAGTACGTCATCGCGAAGCCGTTGAAGAGGTCCGGGTCGCGCGTCGCGTAGCCCGGGTCGTTCACGAGCATCAGCACGGTCTTGCCGCGCACGTCGACGCCGGCGTAGTCGTCCCAGCCGAACTCGGGCGCGACGATGCCGTAGCCCACGAAGACGATCTCGCTGTCCTCGATCGACGCCGCGGGCTGCACGCGCTTGGTCCAGGCCATCATCCCGTCGCCGTAGGCGTAGCGCTTCTCGTCGCCGTCGCCGCGCACGACGAGCGCGGCGCTCGGGTCCGCCGTGATCTCGACCAGCGGCACCTCCTGGAACCACTCCCCCGCCAGCGGCTCGCACCCGAGCGCAGCGAACTGCTCGCGCAGGTACGCGACGGTCTTCTCCTCGCCGGGCGAAGCCGGCGCGCGTCCCTCGAACTCGTCGGAGGACAGCACGCGCACGTGCTCGGCGTAGAGGTCGGTGCGGAACGCGGGCGTGGCGTCGCGCTCGGATCCACTCACCCCCGTCGACGGGGACGAGGAACAGGACGCGAGCAGCAGGGCCACTCCGGCAGGAATGCGGT
>CAYGPA010000762.1:0-1711 GCA_964351535.1 uncultured Planctomycetaceae bacterium | reverse complement strand
GGGCTGGTCGTCGCTGTCGGGTCCGGAGTTCCAGTACCTCGGCTACCTGTAGCGCTCACCCGCGGCGCGGGTGAGCGTCCGTACGCACGCCGCTCGCTGGTGCGCGCGCCGGGGTGCGGGTAGGCTGCCGTCGTGACTCCCTCGCAGAAGAAGACAGCTCGCTTGCCCCTCCTCGCGGCCGCGCTCCTCGTGGCGGGCTGCGGGCCCCAGGGTTCGCACGGCCCCGATGCGCCGCGGCGCAACGTCCTCCTCGTGACGCTCGACACGACGCGGCCCGACCGGCTCGGCTGCTACGGGTACGAGGCCGCCGAGACGCCCGCCCTCGACGCGCTCGCGGCGCGCAGCGTGCGCTTCGACAACGCCATCTCGACGGCGGGGATCACGCCGATGGCGCACGCCTCGATCCTCTCCGGGCTGAACCCCTACCGACACGGTCTGCGCGTGTTCGCCGGGGACGCCGGCAACCGCATGGCCGGGAACGTCCCGACGCTGGCCACGGAGCTCTCCGCGGCGGGCTGGGCCACGGCGGCCTTCGTCAGCGCGTACACCGTGAAGCGCACGTTCGGCCTGGACCGCGGCTTCGCGGAGTACGACTCGGGGCTCGAGGACTTCGACGACCTGAACGCGCGCGAGACGCACGAGGCGGGCCTGTGGAAGGATGCGCGCATCGTCCCGACGCAGCGGCGCGGCGACGCGACGACCGACGCGGCGCTCGCGTGGCTCGACGAGAACGGCGGCGCGGAGCAGCCCGCCTGGTTCCTGTGGGCGCACTACTTCGACGTGCACGACTACAACGTCGTCCCGCCGGAGGCCTGGGCCGCGGAGCGCGGCGTGCAGTACGACTCCGAGGTCAAGCGCAACAACCCCGACGCGCGCGAGGCCCTGTACGACCTCGAGATGACGTACATGGACGCCCAGGTCGGGCGCATCCTCGACAAGCTCGAGCAACTCGGCCTGCGCGACGACACGATCGTCGTCGTGATCGCCGACCACGGCCAGGGCCTGAAGGACGGCCTCGAGCGCCACGGCTGGCTGCGCCACCGGTTGCTGTACCAGTGGTCGGTGCAGGTGCCGCTGCTCGTTTACGTCCCGGGCATGGACTCCGGCGCGGTCGCGAGCCTCGTGCGCAACATCGACGTGTTCCCCACCGTGATGGACGCCCTCGGCCTCGAGGTCCCGGGCGACATCGAGGGCCGCAGCCTGCTGCCGCTCATGCGCGGTGAAGACCTCCCCGCGGTCACGGCCTACGCCGACGCGCTGAACACGGTGGACGAGCACTCGCCGAACAACGGCCTGCCGGAGCACTGTCGCGACGACCTGTTCATGGTGATCGACGGCCGCTGGAAGCTGATCCACCACAAGGCCACTCCCGCGAACACGGAGCTCTTCGACCTCGAGGCCGACCCGCTCGAGCGCGAGAACGTCGCCGCGCGCTTCCCCGAGGAACGCGCGCGTCTCGAGGCCTGGCTGGAGCGCGCGGGCGCGATGAACATCGACCGCGGTGAACGCCAGGAGGGCCTCGACACCGACTCGCTGCACCAGCTCGGCTACACGGGCGGAGACGAGGAAGACGAGTGACCCCGCCGAGCCGGCCGAGCCGCCGCGAGGTCCTGGCCGCGGCCGGAGCCTCGGCGCTGGCCGGGCTCGCCCCCCCGGCCTGCGGGCAGGACGCGGCGCGCGAAGGCGCGGCCGGCGCTCCGCCCACGTCGGG
>CAYGPA010000761.1:0-1720 GCA_964351535.1 uncultured Planctomycetaceae bacterium | reverse complement strand
GGCCGACGAGCAGCACGCCGCGCGGGATGCGCCCGCCGATGCGCGTGAAGCGCGTGGGGTTCTTCAGGAACTCGACGACCTCGCGGACCTCGTCCTTGGCCTCGACGGCGCCCGCGACGTCGTTGAACGTGACGTTGGTGTGGCTCTCCTTCGTGTAGAGCTGGGCGCGCGAGCGCCCGAAGGACATCACGCCGCCGGCGCCGCCCTGGGAGCGCATCTGGCGCATGAAGAAGAGCAGCACCAGGAAGATCAGGACCCACGGCAGGTACATGAGGAGGATCGACGTGACGAACGAGTTGTTGTCGCTCCACGACGAGCCCTTGCCGGTGCTGAGGTCGAAGTCGAGGCGCTGGGTCTCCGCGCCGGCGGAGGTCAGGCTGGCCATGAGCTGGGAGGCGTCGCGCTCGCCGGTGACCTCGACCCACAGCGTTCCGGACTGCTGCGGGAGCGGAAAGCTCGGCTCGTCCGAGGCCGCATCGAAGCGCGGATTGGCCGCCTCTTGCTCCGCGATCCACTCGTTCAGCGACTTGGCGATCACCTGGACGTAGAGCAGCTCGTCCTGGCGGACCTCGGTCGTCGTCGCGACCTCTTCTCCGCCCGCGGAGGTGGTCTGCTGACGATAGCCCACGAGCGTGCGCGCGAGCTCCGGCCGGTACCAGCCGCCGGCCAGGGCCTCCAGCAGGGACTTCTGCGAGACGCCCTCGTAACTGAGCACGGCCTTCACCTGGCGGTAGCGCTCCTCCTTCTCGCCCAGGTCGGCGAAGCGCACCTTGAACTGGTCGGTCTTCAGCTCGGTGATGCCCGGCTTCAGCGTGCCCTCGATGACGTTGTCGCCGCGGAACTGCTGGGACTCGACGAGGCCCTGGTACAGGTACCACTCGTACTGGTCCTGGGTGAGCTCCGCCTGGGGGCGCATGGTCTCGCCGCCCACGGCGATCAGGATCGCCGCGAGGACCGCGAGGAAGAGGAAGAAGGCCCCGTAGGAGCGGCTCTTGCGGGGACTGTCTGGGGTCGATCCAGGGGTTTCGGGCATGGTGTCTTCTATCGTCCGAGCGACCGTCGGCCTGCAGCCGGCGACGGGCGCACTCCCAGGGGGAGGCCTGGGCGAGCCGAGGGGGGACTCCGGAGGGCAGACTCTATAGTCGCTGGCGCCAGCATATAGAAGGAGTGTCCCCGTGGGGTCGGGGCAGCGCCGGCAGCCGGAGGGACCCGCACGAGCGGGTCGTCAGGGGCCCGTTTCGGGGGCGAACAGCTCCAGCACGATGCGGTCCGCGAGGTTGCGCAGCACCCGCTGGCGGGCGTCGAGTTCCTCGGGGGTCCCGCTCAGGGCCGCGTTCTGGTGTCCAGAGGGGGGCTGACGGGGGTCGATCAGCGGCCCCGTCTGGTTGAACGGCGGCGTGTCGAAGGTGAAGCCGCTGTCGGCGGTCAGGGTCGTCTCGCGCAGGATCTCGGGCCCCTCGGGACCGCTCCGCTCCAGCCGGGCGCGCACGGTGATCTGGACGCCCGACTCCAGCAGCTCGTTCTCGATGCTGCGCACGCCGCCGCGCCGGCCGAAGCTCACGATCTCGCCCCGCAGCACCAGGTCGGCGCTGGCGACCCGCGCGAGCCGCGTCTCGACCCGGCGGGTCAGCGAGCGCGTCAGCTCCTCGTGGAACGAGCGCTCGAGGTCGCGCTCCTTGCTCGTGTTGTCGAAGATCGCGACGGCGACGCGCTCGTAGCC
>CAYGPA010000760.1:0-1733 GCA_964351535.1 uncultured Planctomycetaceae bacterium | reverse complement strand
CGACGCGGGCGCGCGCAAGGTGTACCTGGCCGCGACCAGCCCCGAGCTCGTCGCGCCGTGCCCCTACGGCATCGACATGGCGACCAAGACCGACTTCGTCGCCGACGGCCGCACGCGCGCGGAGATCGCCGCGGAGCTCGGCGTGGACTACCTGACCTACCTGAGCCGCGACCGCATGAACGCGGCCGCGCGCGCCGGCAACCCGCGCGTGCAGGAGTTCTGCAACGCGTGCTTCACGGGCGAGTACCCGACCGGCGACGTGACGCGCGAGATGCTCGACCGCATCGAGGGCGAGCGCTGCGCCTCGGCCGGGCAGGTCGTCTCGAGCATCTGAGCCCGCGATGACCGACACGACCTCTCCGGTCGCCCTGATCACGGGCGCCAGCTCCGGCATCGGCCGCGCCGCGGCGACGGCCTTCGCGGAGAAGGGTTACCGCGTCGTGCTCGCCAGCCGCTCCGTGAGCGGCGCGGAAGCGGCGCTCGCGGACGCCCGCGCAGCGGGCGGCGACGGCCTCGTCGTGCGCACCGACGTCACGCAGGAAGCCCAGGTCGAAGCCGCCGTGCGCGCCGCCGTCGAGGCCTACGGCCGCCTAGACTGCGCCTTCAACAACGCCGGCGTCGAAGGCGCCTTCCGCAAGACGCACGAGCTCTCGAGAGCCGAGTTCACCGCCGTGGTCGACGTCAACCTGACGGGCGTATGGCTCTGCATGAAGCACGAGATCGCGCAAATGCTGGTCCAGGGCGGCCGCGGCGCGATCGTCAACATGGCCTCGGTCAACGCCTACAAGGGCGTGCCCGAATCCGCCGCCTACTGCGCGACCAAGGCCGGCGTCCTCGGCCTGACGCGCGCCGCCGCCGTCGACTACGGCTCCACCGAGATCCGCATCAACGCCCTCGTCGCGGGCGCCTTCCGCACCCCGATGCTCGAACGCGTCGGCGAACACATCACCCCGGGCTCCGGCGCCGCCACCGCCGAGTCCTTCGCCGAACGCATCCCCGCCGGCCGCCTGGGCGACCCCCTCGAAGCCGCGCGCGCCGCCGTGTGGCTCTGCTCCGACGAGGCCTCGTACGTCCACGGCAGCAGCTTCGCCGTCGACGGCGGCCTGTCGGCGACCTGACTCGGTCGCCTCCTCTCCGCAACCCGGCCACCCTCGAATCCGCCGCCGCGGACGTCGACGCCCTCTCCCTGGGCTCCGAAGATGGCCCGAGCCTCGAGAACCACTTCCTCGACGGGCTGTCGCGCCAGCGGTGATCGCGAGCCGGTCCCCGGGCCCGCTGGCGGCGCGAAGCGCTCCGGCCGAGGGTCCAACTCGCGCTCGGCATCGCGTAAGTTCTGCGCGCCGTGCGCATCCTCATCACGTCGCCCGTGTTTCCGCCCGACCTCGGGGGGCCGTCCGTCTACGTGCCCAGCGTGGGGGGGTATCTCGTGGAGCAGGGGCACGACGTGAAGGTCGTGGCGTTCTGTTCGGTGGAGCAGCCGACGGGGTATCCGTTTCCGGTCGTCGCGATTCCGCGCGGGCCGCTGCCGGTGCGGTATCTGAAGGCGTTCTTCCGGGTGTGGAAGGAGGCGCGCGGGGTGGACGTCGTGTACGTGAACGAGCATCTGGCGCTGCTGCACGTGCTCGGGGCGCGGCTGGCGGGGAAGCCCGTGGTGATCCGGATGATGGTGGACGGCGCGTGGGAGATCTCGCACCGCAAGGGGTGGATCGACGGCGACGACATCGTCACGTTCG
>CAYGPA010000759.1:0-1734 GCA_964351535.1 uncultured Planctomycetaceae bacterium | reverse complement strand
ACGGGCAAGCACAGCCACGCGAACGGGTTCATGAACAACGGCAACCGCTTCGACGGCGACCAGCCGACGTTCCCGAAGCTGCTCCAGGCCGCGGGCTATCGCACCGCGCTGATCGGCAAGTGGCACCTCGGCAGCGACCCGCAGGGCTTCGACCACTGGGACGTGCTGCCCGGGCAGGGCCAGTACTACAACCCGGTGCTCGTCACGGCCGCGGGCTCGCGCGAGGTCGAGGGCCACTGCACCGACGTCGTCACCGACCTCTCGATCGAGTGGCTCGAGGCGCAGAAGGGGCGCGACGAGCCGTTCCTCCTGATGTGCCAGCACAAGGCGCCGCACCGCACGTGGATGCCGGCGCTACGGCACCTGGAGTTCCTCGACGACGAGACGCTGCCCGAGCCCCCGACGCTGTTCGACGACCACGCGGACAACGCGCCCGGGGCCGCGCGCCAGGAGATGACCGTGCGCGACCACCTGTACCTGCTCTACGACCTGTTCGTGACGCCGAAGCCGGGCGAGGAGCCGCGGCAGGGCGGCTCGCTCGACGGGAGCGGCTGGCGCAACCTCGAGCGCATGACCGCGGAGCAGCGCAGCGCCTGGGACGCGTACTGGGAGCCGCGCAACGCGGCCTTCCACGCCGCCGGTCTCGAGGGCGAGGCCCTCACGCGCTGGAAGTTCCAGCGCTACCTGAAGAACTACCTGCGCTGCGTCCGCGGCGTCGACGACAGCGTGGGCCGTATCGTCGATTGGCTCGAGGAGAACGACCTCGCCGACGACACGATCGTCGGCTACTCCTCCGACCAGGGCTTCTACCTGGGCGACCACGGCTGGTACGACAAGCGCTGGATGTACGAGGAGTCCTTCGCGATGCCGCTCGTCGTCCGCTGGCCCGGCCGCACGCAGCCGGGCTCGGTGGACGACCACCTCGTGCAGAACCTCGACTTCGCCCCCACGCTGCTCGAGGTGGCCGGCGTCGACGTGCCGCGGGACATGCAGGGACGCTCGCTCGTGCCGCTGCTCGACGGCGGCGCCGTCGACGACTGGCGCGACGCGATCTACTACCATTACTACGAGTACCCGAGCGTGCACATGGTCCCCCGCCACAACGGGATCCGCACGGAGCGCTGGAAGCTGATCCACTACTACCCGTTCGACGAGTGGGAGCTGTTCGACCTCGAGCGCGATCCGGACGAGACGCGCAATCTGTTCGGCGATCCCCAGTTCGCGAACGTCGCGACGAACCTCGCGCTCCGCCTCGGCCGGCTGCAGGAGGAGCTCGGCGACGACACGGTCACCGGGATCGTGCCGGAGTGGGTCGAGCAGTACCGCTGAACCGGCGATCGCGGGGGCTCACTCGACGACGATCTCGTCGGCGAACACCCAGCCCTCGCCGCCGGCGCCGGGGTGCCACGGGGGGCACGCTCCGCGGGTCTGTGCGCGCACGCGGACGAAGCGCGCCCGTCGGGGCGGGAAGCGCGCCTCGAAGTCCCTGGTCTCCTGCGCCGGATCGGGCTCGAGCGGCTGCTCGAGACGCGCCACGACCTCGAACCGGGCGCCGTCGCTCGACACCGCGAGCTCGACCGCCGCGGGGAGGAAGATCCACGCCCGCTGGTCGCGCAGGAAGCTGCACGCGATGCGGCCGACCTCCCGCTCCGCGCCCAGGTCCACGACGGCCTCGAAGTCGACGCCCTGGAATCCGAGCCACTTCCCGTCGGTGAAGTCCTCCGACCCCAGCAC
>CAYGPA010000758.1:0-1734 GCA_964351535.1 uncultured Planctomycetaceae bacterium | reverse complement strand
TGCCGATCGTCAGCGCGCTGGCCACGGCCTTGACGGCGATCACGCGCTTGCGGATCACGCCGCCGGCGCGGTGGAAGGCGCGGATGACGGCGTCGGTGCCGTGCCCCTCGGCCTCGGGCGCCAGCCACCAGCACAGCCCCCCCGCCAGAAGGCCGCCCAGCGCGGGCAGGAGCAGCACCCAGGGCACGCCGTGCTCGTACGACGCGAGGCCGTCCCCCTCCATCCGCGCCGGCACGCGCAGCGCGGTGTCCGACACGAAGTGCAGCAGGTGCTCGAACGCCACCGCCGCGAAGCCCGTCAGGACGCCGATCAGCGAACCGATCAGCACCGACTTGCTGACCTGCCCGAATTCGAGGCGCAGGCGCGTGGCGCTGAGGCGTTTCGAAGGCATCGGTCGGGCAGGATAGCAGGCGCGCGAGGGGGGTGAAGGCTCCGTCGCGGCGCAGACGCGCCGCGGCGCCCCGAGCGCACCGGGGTCAGGTCGCCGTGCGCGGCCACAGGCCGTCGCGGTCGTCGCGCATCTGCTTCAGCAGCGCGGGCAGCGTGCGCTGGTCGTCCTCGAGCAGGAAGAGGGCGTCGAAGTTGAGCTGGCACACGGCGCAGACCGGTCGGATCCCCGCGTAGCTCATCACGTCGAGGTCGGCCATCACGACGTCCTCCAGCCCGTACTCCTCCGCGTCGATCGGCGTGCCGTCCTCGGCGAAGCCGAAGAAGCGCTTCACCTCCGCCGGCGAGCGGCAGCAGATGAAGCAGCGGTCCTTGTTGCCCGCGCGGTCCAGGGCCGCGAAGTACTCCTCGAAATGCTCTTCGATCGCCATCAGAGCAGCTCCCCGCTCGGGACTCTCTCGACCTCCAGCGGACGGTCGGGGCGGTGTCCGATGCCGTAGACCAGCTTGACGGGGTGGACCTCGAAGCGCTTCTCGAGCTGCCCCAGCTCGTCGCGCAGCGCGCTCTCGTCGCCGTCCTCGGGGACGACGATGCCGGCCACGACCCCGCCGTCGGCCGTGCGCCCCACGGCGCGCACGTAGGAGCCCTGGAAACGCCCGACCTCGACGATCTCCTCGCCCACGACCTCCGCCGCGTGGCGCCGGAGGTGCTCGAGGACGAACTCGACGCGCGCCTCGTCGAAGAGGCGCGGGAAGTCGGGCTCGACGAACTGCTCCAGGACCCGGGACCCGCGGCCGGCGTGGATCAGCGACAGGTTGGGCTGCAGGTGGCGGAAGTGGAACGCGATGAAGCGGTCGGCGATGCGGTACGTGCCGCGCCGCGACCGCAGCGGGTCGGGCGCGGTCACCGGGACCTCGCGCTCGACGAGCTCGAGCTCGCGCAGCACCGACAGGTACTTGTTGGCGGTGGGGGAGTCGACGCCGACCTGCAGCGCGATGTCGTTCAGGCGGTTCGCCCCGCGCGCCACGGCGGCGAGGATCGAGTTGTACGTCGTGGGGTTGGTCAACTCCGAGCGCAGCAGGAACTGCACCTCGTCGAACAGGTACCCCTCCGGGCGCAGCAGGTCGCGCAGCACGTTCTCGCGCAGCGTGATCCGGTCGTCGAAGCGCCGCAGGTAGGCGGGCATGCCGCCCAGGATCCCGAAGGCGAGGACGCGGTCGTCGACGCTCCAGTTCGGGAAGAACGGGAACGCCTCGCTGGGCGCCAGCGGCTGCAGCCGCTTCTGGGCGGTCCGCCGGCCGAACAGCGGCGAGCGCTCGGCCAGCACCTCGCGCTCCATGAACGAGA
>CAYGPA010000757.1:0-1737 GCA_964351535.1 uncultured Planctomycetaceae bacterium | reverse complement strand
CCCGCGAAGGCGCCCTGCGAGAGTTGCGCGCCGCCCAGGGCGCCCAGCGCCTTGTGGAATTCTCCGGCGGCGGCGAGGCGCTCGCGCACGAGGAGCTCGATGCGCTTCTGCAGGCGGCGCTCGCCGAGTCCGTGCAGGCCGAGGTCTTCCCAGTCGTCCTCGGGCAAGAGCTTCTGCACGAGGTTCGCGAGCAGCGGGGGCAGAGTCTCGATGATGGCCTGGATGCGGTCGTTCTCGTGCTCGCGCGCGGCGTTGACGCGCCACCACAGTCCGGCCGCGCACAGCGCGAAGCCCGCGGCCCAGAGCACGAGCGTAAGCGGGAAGTCGAGACCGGTCGGCGGGAAGCCGAGCTCCTCGGGCCGGAACGAACCCAGGTCGACGCGTCGAATCGGCTCGAGGAACGGCAGCGGAAGACCGCCGATGCCCGGCAGCGGAACCGACATCACCTGCCAGCGGTGCTCGCTGCCCTGGTAGGTGACCCACAGACGGAAGAGCAGCATCAGCGTCAGCAGGAAGAGCGAGGGCCCGGTGACCTCCGGCCCGCTCGCGTCGCTGCGCGTGCGGCGGCGCGCGAGCAGCCAGAAGAGCAGGAACAGCTCGAAGAACATCCACGGCCCGCCGGGCGCGAGCACGCCCGAGACGATGAACGCGAGGCCGCAGAAGCCCGCCAGCGCGGACAGGGCCGAGACGGCGTCGCGCGGGATCCGACCGGCGCGCACCGCCTGCAACAGGCTCGCGACGACGGCGACGAGCGCTCCCATGCCGAGCGCGGCGAAGCCCGTGCCGACCCACGCGCCCGTCCCGTCGACCTGCAGGCCGAGCAGCGTGCCGCCCGCCGCGATCGTCAGGCTCGCGAGCGCGAGATGGAACGCGGCCGGCGGCTCGGAGCGGCGCGCGTTCACGGCTGCGTGCGGGTCCACGGGGCTCATTCGCACCTCCCGCGCAGCCGCGGCCACAGCACGCGCGCCTCCTCCTCGCAGCCGAGCAGGAAGTCGCCGTTCGACCCCAGCAGCTCGAAGGCGCGGGGGAAGCGCGTCGCGAGTGCGTCGCCGAAGGCCGTCCGACGACTCGAGCCCGCGCCGGTCAGCGTCTGCAGGAAGGCGCGCGCGCGTTCGTACGTCGCGGCGTGGCGGCCGACGGCCTTCGACTCGTACGCCGTGCGCATCGCTCTGCCGTACAGCAGGGCCGCCGCCAGCGCGGGCTGGTAGAGCATGGGATCGGTCGCCGCGGGCTCGGCCCACACGCGCAGCCACTCCTCGAGCAGCCCGCCGATGCGCTCGGCGTGCTCGGGGCCGCCGAAGAAGCCGGGGTCCCAGCTCGTGGCGCGCGCGACCTGAACGACCAGGACGAGCGCCGCGAGCGCCTCCTCGCGCGTCCCGCGGCGCAGCGCCTCGACGAGACGCTCGACGCGCTGGCCCGGCTCGCCCTGGAGCCACGGCACGGTCTTCGGACATCCGACGAGCTGGAACGGAACGCGCGCGTTCGCCGACCACGCGACGAGCCGCGAGGAGTGGATGAACGCGTCGAGATCCTCGAGCCGCCGCTCGCCGCCCCCCGCGATCAGCTGCATCGGCTCGACCACGCTGGGCCCGTCGGGCCGGTCCACCGGCGCCGGCGGCCGCGTGGCGGGAATGCCCCGCACCACGACGGCCGCGGCCAGCAGAACGGCGGCCGCCGTCATCGCCGCTCGGGTGTTCGCAGGGGATGCCACGTGTTCGTCGTCTCTCGCCCGGGCCG
>CAYGPA010000756.1:0-1739 GCA_964351535.1 uncultured Planctomycetaceae bacterium | reverse complement strand
GCTTGGCCGTGATGACCGGCCAGTTCTGGGAGAGGCGCGTGTTGATCTCGAGGTAGTCGGCCCACTTCTCCGGCAGGTCGTCCTCGGCGAAGATGGCCTCGACCGGACACTCCGGCACGCAGGCTCCGCAGTCGATGCACTCGTCCGGGTTGATGACGAGGGTGTTCTCGCCTTCGTAGAAGCAATCCACCGGGCAAACGTCCACACAATCGGTGAACTTGCACATCACGCAGGGCTCGGCGACGACGTAGGTCATGGAGTTGGGTCCTTTCTCGGAAGGCGGCGGATTCTACACATTCCCGGCCACCTGGGGAGACAGATCTTGGGGCCCGATGGCGCCGTCCGCCAGGGCCAAGGCCCGCCGGATCTCGTTCTCCAGCTCGCGCACGTTGCCCGGCCAGCGCCACCCTTTTAATGCGTCCATCGCGGCCGGAGTCAACCTCGGAATGCGGTCCGGAGCGAGCCCCATTTCCCGGGCGGTGGCGCGCAGGAAGTAGCGCACGAGGTGAACGACGTCGTCGCCCCGGTCGCGCAGCGGCGGCAGCTTCAGCGTGACGACGTTCAGCCGGAAGTAGAGATCCTCGCGGAAGGTGCCCTGGCCGCACATCTCCCGCAGGTCCTTGTTCGACGCGGCCACGATGCGCACGTCGACCTTCTCCGTCTTGTTGGATCCGACCGGGCGCACCTCGCCCTCCTGCAGGACGCGCAGGAGCTTCGACTGCATCGCGAGGGGCATGTCGCCGATCTCGTCCAGGAAGACGGTGCCCCCGTGGGCCGCGACGAAGTGCCCGGGCCGGTCGGCGACGGCGCCCGTGAAGGACCCGCGCTTGTGGCCGAAGAGCTCGCTCTCGAGCAGCTGGGCCGGCACGGCGGCGCAGTTCTCGGCCAGGAAGGGCTTCGCGTGCCGCTTGCTCTCCGCGTGCAGGGCCTTGGCGACGAGCTCCTTGCCGGTCCCCGTCTCGCCCTGGATCAGCACGGGCACGTCGCTTTTCGCGATCTTCGCGATCAGGTCGAAGACCTCCTTCATGGCCGGGCTGTCGCCGATCATCCCGAAGCGCGAGGGGATCGCCTCCGTCGCGGGACCGGCGGAGGCGTCGGGCCCCGCGGCCGCTCTCGAGTCCGCATCCGCCTCGGACAGCGCGTCGGCCAGCACCGGCCGCAGCTCCGCCAGCCGTCCGGCCGCGCGCGCCTCCGTCAGGAGCGCCTCGAGGCGCGCCCGCAGCGATTCGGCCTGGTCGCTCACCCGCGACCCCGCGACAGGACGCGCAGGCGAGCGTACTGGAGCAAGAGCTGCTTCGCGCCGTGGCGCTCGAAGCGCACGGTCGCGCGCGCGTTCACGCCCTTCCCGACGAGATCCACGACGCGGCCGCGGCCGAAGTGGTCGTGCTCGACGACGTCGCCCGTCTTCAGGTCCGCCGGGCTGTCGTCGGGGGTGTACTCGCCCAGCGCGTCGGCCTCCTCGGCTTCGTTCTGGTAGCCCTCGATCAGCTCGTGCGGGATCTCGTCGAGGAAGCGCGAGGGCGTGCGGTAGGAACCCTGCCCGAAGTGCTGGCGCGCGCGGGCGTGCATCAGGAAGAGGCGTTCTTCCGCGCGCGTCATGCCGACGTAGAGCAGGCGGCGCTCCTCCTCGACGCCCGCGTCGGGGTCGTCGGACATCAGCGAACGCGCGTGCGGCAGGAGCTCCTCCTCGAGGCCCGCGATGAACACCACGGGGAACTCGAGCCCCTTGGCCGAGTGCA
>CAYGPA010000755.1:0-1743 GCA_964351535.1 uncultured Planctomycetaceae bacterium | reverse complement strand
GTCGACGCGAACGCCTCCCAGGGTGACCGTCGCAGGTGGGGGAGCGCCTCGAAAGCGGTCCGCGAGGAGTTGGTGGCCGGCGTCCAGGCGAGCTGCGGCAGACTCCAGAGGCTCACCGTGCGCGGCGGACTGCAGGATCAGCATCTCCGCCTCGTCGATCATGTCCGCGGGGTAGCCGTCGGTGCCGAGGGCGACCTTCGAGCTGCGGGCGAGGGCGCGCGGGTAGCCGACGCCGTTGCCGAGGTTGGAGCGGGGGTTCTGGACGAGCCAGAGGCCGCGTTCGGCGCAGGTGCGGACCTCGGCGGGGGAGAGGTGGACGCCGTGGGCGAGGATCGAGCCCGCGGGGAGCGCGTTGCACGCCAGCAGGCGGGCGAGGACGCCGTCGTGGCCGCGGCGCCTCGCGTCCTCGACGTCGTGCAGGTCCTCGGCGACGTGCAGGTGGACGACGGTGTCGAGCTCGCGGGCCAGGGCGCCGGCTTCGCGCAGCGTCTCGTCGGAGACCGTGAACGAGGCGTGCACGCCGACGACGCCGCGCACCAGCGGGCGGTCGTTGCTCGTGATGAAGCGGCGGCATTCCTCCAGCCCCGCGCGCGCCTCGTCGCGGCCGCGGTTGCGTTCGGTGGCGCCGTAGCAGAGGACGGCGCGCATGCCGAGGTCCTGGCAGGCGTCGGCGAGGACGTCGAGGCTGCCCTCGATCGCGTTGGGTGACTCGTGGTGGTCGATCAGGCCCGTCGTGCCGGAGAGCAGCGCCTCGGCGACGTAGTAGCGGGCGGCGGCGCGCAGGATGTCGTGGTCGAGGGCGAGGTCGAGCTTCCACCACAGGCGCTCGAGGATCTCGAGGAAGCTCTTCGGCGGCGGGTCCAGCGGCGGCATGCCCAGCGGGACCAGGCCGGAGTAGAGGTGCGTGTGGGCGTTGACGTAGCCCTCGGAGACAGCGGGCCGTTCGGAGGAATCCGTCATGACCGCGCCGCGACGTCGTTCATCAAAGCGGTTCTCTAGCTGAGCGCGGGGGCGCGCTTCTTGATCCGGCCGACACTCATCGCGCGGCCGGCGGGGGAGTCCTTCATCGGCAGCTTGTAGCGCCGCACGCCGTCGAACGCGAACAGCGCGCCGGCCACGGCCCCGGCGGTCGGTACGAGGCCGATCTCGCCCACGCCCTTGGCGCCGAAGGGGCCTTCGGGTTCGGGGTCCTCGACGAGGTGCACCTCGATCGTCGGCATGTCGCGCGCGCGCAGCACGCCGATCTCGCGCAGCTTCGTGGTCACGGGCCAGCCGTTCTCGCACGGCAGCTCCTCGGTCAGCGCGTAGCCGAGGCCCATGTGGACCGAGCCCTCGATCTGGCCCTCGCACAGCGCCGGGTTCACGGCGCGGCCGACGTCGTGGGCGGCGAGGAAGCGCGTGACGCGGCCTTCGGCGTCGAGGATGCAGACCTGCGTCGCGAGGCCGAAGGCCGTGTGCGTCTTGATCGGGCCGGTCGCCTGGCCCGGCGCGGTCGTGTCGTCGACGAGGACGTCGGCGCCGAAGACCGACCCGGCGAGGTTCGCGAGCGTCTTGCCGGCGTCGAGCTCCGCGCGCAGCTTCTCCGCCGCGCTCTTCACGGCGCGCCCGCCGAGCAGCGTGCCGCGCGAGCCCGTCGTCTGGCCGCAGCCCAGCGCGAAGGTCGAGTCGACCTTGGGCCGGAAGACCGCGGCGGGCAGCCCGGTGACCTCGACCGCGCACTGCGTCAGCACGGTCAGCAGGCCC
>CAYGPA010000754.1:0-1744 GCA_964351535.1 uncultured Planctomycetaceae bacterium | reverse complement strand
GCCACACGCACAACTCGACCTTCAGCCACAGCAGCCGCCACGTGGCGCGCGCCGGTGCCCCGCGCTGCTTCGTGCACCCCGAGGACGCGCGCGTCCGGGGCATCGAGGCGGGGGCGATGGCGACGCTCTTCAACCAGCGCGGCGCGCTCACGCTGGTCGCCGAGCTCAGCGAGGACGTACCGCGCGGCCTCGTGCGCGTCGACGGCCTGCCGCGGGCCCAGGACGTTCCCGAGGGCGTGGGCGTCAACGCCCTGGTCGCTGGAACGCGCAGCGACATGGGCGACGGCAACACGCTGTACAGCACACGCATCGACGTGCGGCCGTTCGACGGGGGAGGTGACGCGTGAGGCTCCTGCGCTCGCCCTTCGTCCGCGCGTGCCTGCTGGGCGCGCTGTTCGCGGCGCCCCTCGGCGCGCTCGTGCAGCGCTCGATGACCTGGCAGATCCTCCACGTGGACACCGCCACGGTCTGGGGGATCGATCTGGCGATCTACGCGGTCTGCATCCTCGTCCTCGCCGGTCTGGCCGGAGCGCTGGCGCTGCCGATTCGCTGGCTGGTCCGGCGCGTGGTGTCCGGGCTTTCGCCGGCGCTCGCGAGCCTGCTCGCCGTGCTCCTGCCCGCGGGCCTCGGGCTGTGGCTCTTCGCGCAGATGACCTCCTGGTCGCTCCGCGCCGACGAGCAGGCGAAGCTGCTGCTCGTCCTGGTGACGTTCTACGGGATCTTCCACGTCGTCCTGAACCGAGCCGCGACGGTGCGCGAGTCCGCTCCGGTCGGCTCGACGTAGCGGCGGACGTGAGCCGCGCGCGCGGCTACGGCCCGAGCGGGTACGCGTCGGGGTTCGCCCAGAAGCGCGCGGGGCAGTCGGCGCAGCAGAAGCCGACGACCTTGCCCTCGTGGACGACCTGGTAGCGCGGGTCGACGGGGTTGCCGCTGACGGGGCAGGTCGTGTTGACGGCGTCGAGGCTCGGCGTGGCGACGAGCCGGGGCGGCGCTTCGGTCTCGAGGGGTTCGTCGGGTCCCGGCATTCCGTTCACCACGGTCAGCTCCGGGCGGGTGCGGGCGAGGTCGTCGAGGCCGCCGGGGGTGACGCCGGTGTCCCAGAGGTAGACCTTCCGCAGGGCCGGCATCCCTGCGAGGGCGGGGAGAGCCGCGTCGCCGATCGCGAGGCCCGTGAGGTTCAGGGACCTCAGGGAGGGCGCTGCGCGCAGCGCGGCCAGACCCTCCGCCGTGCAGGCCGTGCCGCCGAGGTCCAGGCGCTCGAGGCGGGGCATCGCGGCCAGCTCGGGCAGCAGCGCGTCCGTGATGGCGGTTCCGGCCAGCGAGAGCTCCAGGACGAAGTCGGCGAGCGGTTCGAGATGCTCTCGCGCGGAGGCGTCGTCCGCGGCGGGGACGGCGGCGAAGTCGATCCACAGGAGCTCCGCGGTCGGATCGAGCGTCTCGACGTGCACGTGGATCGCGCGCAGGGCCGCGACGGGCGCGACCGGAGCGGGGCGGGGTACCGCGAGCTTCGGAGTCGCGGAACCCGGGGCGTCGGAGCGCGATGCTTCGTCGGTCGTCGGCGCTTCGTCGGTCGGCGAGGACTCGTCGGACGCTGGAGGGGAGTCCGGGGTCTCCGCCGGTGCGTCGAACGCTGCGCCGAACGGCGCGCCAGCGTCGATCCAGCGCTCGATCGCGGCGATCTCGGCCTCGGTGGGCTGGGGCTTCGACGGCGGGGGCATGTGCTCCTCGTCGTCGAGCGGCAGGC
>CAYGPA010000753.1:0-1745 GCA_964351535.1 uncultured Planctomycetaceae bacterium | reverse complement strand
ACGTGTGCGGGATGTGGTTCTTGCGGTACTTGCCGAGGTACGTCCCGTCCGCGTCGACCACGGCGGCGGTGTTGTAGTAGACGCCGGCCTGCTCGCGCTCGTAGACCGGGATGACCATCGCCATCTCGTACTTCTTCGCGTAGGGCGTCAGGCGCTCGACGGTCGGGCCGGGCACGGGCTCGGCCGCGTCGTACCAGCGACCGTCCTGGCTCGGACAGAAGTACGGGCCGTTGAAGATCTCCTGCAGCGCCAGGATCTGGACGCCCTTCTCACCGGCCTCCTCGACGAGCGGGAGGTGCTTCTGGAACGCGGCCTCCTGGATCTCGGCCACGGCGACGGACTCGTCGTTGACCGGATTCGAGCACTGGATCAGACCACCCTTGACGATACGTGCCATGTTCTCGGGATCCTCCGCTACCAGCGCGAGATGACGACCTTGCGGTCGGTGTAGAAGTCGAAGGCCTCGCGGCCGTGGGCCTTCAGGTCGCCGAAGAACGAGCCCTTGGCGCCGCCGAAGCCGAAGAACGACATCGGGGCCGCGACGCCGATGTTGACGCCGGTCATGCTGGCCTCGACGTTGTAGCGGTAGTGCCGCGCGTGCTTGCCGCTGGTCGTGAAGATCGAGCTGGCGTTGGCCAGCGGCTGGTTGCGCGTCAGCTCGAGCGCGTCGTCGATCGTGTCGACCGGCATGACGCAGAGCACGGGGCCGAAGATCTCCTCCGAGCCGATCTTCATCTGCGGCGTGACGCCGTCGAACAGCGTCGGCCCGACGAAGTAGCCCTTGGAGTCGGGCGTGTTCTCGCGGCCGTCGACGACGAGCTTCGCACCCTCGCGCACGCCCTCCTCGATGTAGCCCAGGACCTTCTCCTTGTGCGGCGCGGAGATGACGGGCCCCATGTCGACGCCGTCCTTCGAGCCGTCGCCGATGCGCACCTTGCGCATGCGCTGCTCGAGACCCTTGCGCACCTCTTCGTGGCAGCCGCCCACGGGGACCACGATGCTGGCGGCCAGGCAGCGCTCGCCGGCGCAGCCGAAGGCCGACTCGTGGATGGCGTCCAGGGCCTTGTCCATCTCCGCGTCGGGCATGACGACGATGAAGTTCTTCGCGCCGCCGAGCGCCTGCACGCGCTTGCCGTTCGCGGCGCCGGTCTTGTAGACGTACTCCGCCACCGGGCTCGAGCCGACGAACGAGATGCCCTCGATCCCCGGATGCGCGAGCAGCGCGTTGACGACGTCGCGTCCGCCGTTGACCAGGTTCAGCACGCCCGCGGGGAAGCCCGCCTCGTGGACCAGCTCCCACACGAGCTTCTGCGTGAAGGGCACCTGCTCCGAGGGCTTGTTGATGAACGTGTTCCCGCACGCCACGGCGAAGGGGAAGAACCACATCGGGACCATCGCCGGGAAGTTGAAGGGCGCGATGCACGCGAAGACGCCGACCGGCTGGCGCACGGACTCGCAGTCGATGCCCGTGGCGATGTCCTCCAGGGCCTGACCCATCAACAAGGAGGGCGCGCCGCAGGCGACCTCGATCATCTGGATCCCGCGCCGCACGCTGCCGCGCGCCTCCGGCAGGGTCTTGCCGTTCTCGCGCGTGACCGTGGCGGCCAGCTCCTCAGCGTGCTTCTCCAGCAGGAACTTCAGCTGGAACAGGAACTGGACCCGCTCCTCGACGGGCGTCCGCCGCCACGTCCCGAAGGCCGCCTGCGCCGACTTCACGGCGGCGTCGACCTCGGCCTCGCCGCACA
>CAYGPA010000752.1:1400-1750 GCA_964351535.1 uncultured Planctomycetaceae bacterium | reverse complement strand
GACCGGTTGCTTGCGCTCCACCCCGGATCGGTGGCGGTCTCTGCGGTGACGGGGGCAGGTATCGACGAGCTGTTCGAGGTCATCGCAACGGCGCTCGAGGGGACGACCACCGAAGTGGATCTCATGATTCCGTACGATCGCGGCGAAGTGGTCTCGTCGGTCCACGATCTCGCCGACATCCTCGAGGAACGTCACGATGCCCAGGGAACGGCCCTGCGGGTGCGTCTGGCGAAGAGCGGGGTCGACCGGTTCGCCGAGTTCGTCGTCTGACGTTCCGGCTGCCGGCTCACATCAGGTCGAGCACGTCGCGGTCGGGTCCCGCCGGCGGAAGCTCGCCTTCGCCCCCGGTG
>CAYGPA010000752.1:0-1390 GCA_964351535.1 uncultured Planctomycetaceae bacterium | reverse complement strand
CTGGAGTTCCAGGCGACCGACCCGGCAACGGCCAGACCCAGCTCCACGGGGAGAACCGGCAGCACCGGGATGAGGGCCCCCAGAACCCAGGCAATCTGGAACATGGTCTCGCTGTTGGTGAACGCCCTCCCCCGGCTGGCGATCGGAACCGTGGCCTGCAGCAATCCGTCGAACCCGAACTTGGCCGTGCCCCAGGCGTAGCCGGCGGCCCCCGCCAGGATCGCCGCCGCCGGGAGACCGAACGCAAGCGCCGCGATGAACGCAGAACCCGCCTCGACCGACAGGGCCGCCACCACCATCGGCTCCTCGGCGATGCGTCGTTCGAGAAACGGCGTCGTCACCGCCGCCAGGAAGAAGCCGAAGCCACCCGCGGCGAGCAGGAACCCGAAGTCGAGGATGCCGGCGTCGGCGTCACGGAAGGCGAACGCCACCAGGAGCAGCAGGAAGCCGTTCAGGAACCGGACCCCGGCGGTGGCGAACCGGGCGAGCCGCACCGGACGGGGATTCGCATCGCTGCGACGCTTCGGTGTCGGGACAGCCGCCTGCGGGGTCCGATCGAGTGCGGGCAACGCCCGGGCCGACACGGCAGACCAGATGAAACATGCCGCAGCCGCCACCAGGATGATCCAGGGCAGATCCAACCACACGCCGACACCACTCACGGGCACCACGATGGCGCTCCCCAGCACACCGAGCCGGGCCAGGTGGGCGTTGGCGGCCACCAGTTCGTCGCGTTTGGTGAGCACCGTGGGGAGGACCGACGACCGGCTGATGCCGTGGAACCGGGAGAGCACGAGGAGCGCAAACGCCAGCGGGAACAGCAGAAGGGAATCGATGAACGCAATCATCGTCAACGCAATGGCCGCACGGATGCCCGAACTCAACACCAGCCCGCCGCGATAGGCCGCAGGGAAGCGCTCATAGACAGCGCCGAGCAATGGACCGAGGACGGCGAACGGCGCCAGCGTGATGATGAGATACAGCGCAACGTTCTCGCGGGCCTCGGTGGAGGGGACGGCGAAGAACAGCGTTCCGGCGAGCGCCATCGCAACAAGCGTGTCCCCGGCCACGGAGCCGGCGTGGGAGCCGCCGAGGTGGTAGAAACCCTGTCCCCGGGACGAGAACGCCGCCACGACGCGATCAGCCACGATCCGCGAGGACGAGGCCACGACCCGTCCGACGCGGCCAGACGATCCACCGTTGCGGGTCCCGTCGGACGGCGGTGGCGACCCGGAAACCCGGCGGTTGGCGTCGCTCGGATCGGTGTTGTGGCTCACGACCTCAAGGTAGCCCGTCCCGGCGTCGTGACGGGTGGCAGCACCGTGTTTCCATCGCCGGTGTGGTCACCGCTGGTGTCGATATCCCCGTCAGAATCTGACGTGTTCCTCGT
>CAYGPA010000751.1:0-1759 GCA_964351535.1 uncultured Planctomycetaceae bacterium | reverse complement strand
TCGTCGAGGGCGCGGTCGAGGCGGCGCTGGCGGTCGGCGCGGCTGCCGGGCGGGGCGAGGCCGCCGGAGGGCTCGCCGGCGGCGCGGTCCTTGTCGGGATCGCTGAAGAGGTTTCCCTGCCAGCCGACCGCGGGGCCGAGCTGGCGCAGGGCGACGCCGACACGCTTCACGAGCGCACGGCGGCGGGGCAGAGATCGGAACAGCGCGCGCGCGTGGCGCGTGAGCTGATCGGTGGAGTCGCTGGGCGCGGGGAGCGCGCGGCGGGCGCGGCGCAGCGACGATTCGCCGGAGCCCTCCGCGGCCGGCGCCTGGCGCGCGGCGCGGCGCTGGGCCGGCGTGCGCGTGTCGACGTACAGGACGTGCACCTCGAGCGAGCCCGCGCGCGCGCCGAGGCTGCGCAGCTTGTGGGCGGCGCGGTCGACGACGTAGGCGAGCATGGCCTCGACCAGCTCGCGGCGGCCCTCCTCGGGCTCGAAGGTGCTGTCGCGGTGGATCGCGCCGGGGATGCGTCGGCGTAGGGTGCCGTCGGGGAGCTCGACGTAGGTCGGCTCGATCGTGTCCTCGTCGCGGCCGTGCGCGCGCTCGAAGAGCACCAGTCCGGGGTAGCCGAAGCTCGCGAACAGCACCTCGCGCGAGACCCGCTGCAGGTCGCCGACGGTGCGCACGGCGAAGCGCGCGAGGTGACGGCCGATCGCGTGGCCGACGCCGGGGAGCTGCTCGACGGGCAGGTGCTGCAGGAAGTCGAGCTCGTGCCCCGGCAGGATCTCGGCCACGCCGCCGGGCTTCGCGAGCTTGCCCGCGAGGCGCGCGAACGTGCGCGTGGTGCCGACGCCGATCGTGACCGGCAGGCCGATGTCGTCGCGGACGCGCTGGCGCAGCCGCTCGGCCACGTCGCAGGCGGCGCCCCACAGCCGGGCGGTGCCGGTCAGGTCGGCGAAGAGGTCGTCGATCGAGGAGATCTCGACCAGCGGCGTCACGCAGCGCAGGAGCTGCGCGATCTCCTCGCGCTTGGCCGTGGCCGCCTGCGAGTCGCCGCGTCGGAACACCGCCTGCGGACAGCGCCGCGCCGCGTCCGACAGCCGCATACCGGGCCGCACGCCGAAGGCGCGCGCCTCGTACGAGCAGGACATGACGAGGTTGCGCTCGGTCGGCAGGCCGCCGACGACGACGGGGAGGCCGCGCAGCTTCGGGTGCAGCGCCTGCTCGACCGACGCGAGGAAGGCGTCGACGTCGAGGTGCAGGATGCGCCGCGTCCGCGGGGGGAGATGCTGGTCGCGATGCGGACGCGGCGCCGGTGTTCGCAGAGAGGTCTGCGGGTCCTGCGGGGGAGAGAGATGGAAGCCCGAGCCGCCGGGGCTACGGTCGGAGCCGGCGCGGAGCTCGGCACGACCGAATCTTGGGTGAGGGTTCCTGGTCGGCGGCATCGGGCTTCCGGGGCGGATCCTAACAGATGCCTAACGAATTGGGCGGCGAGCCCGCCGGAAACCGGCCTGAGGCGGCGCAAAGGGCCTTCACCGAAGGAGTTGGGGGCCGGAGAAAAACGCGGCGGCAAGCGACACCATCGGCCCGCGGGGGAGTCTTCCCCGGGCGGGTGGGGGCTAGGGATGGGAGGTTTTTTCGGGCGAGGCTCTCGGTTGGGCGAGCTCATCGACAGACCTGCCGGACCGGTGGGGCGCGGCGCTAGACTCCCACCCATGGACGTCGTCCTCGTCCACCCCGAGATCCCGCACAACACGGGCTGCGCGGCGCGCCTGACGGC
>CAYGPA010000750.1:0-1771 GCA_964351535.1 uncultured Planctomycetaceae bacterium | reverse complement strand
CCTTCGGCATCCGCGCGCTCGGCAGCTTCACGATCCTCACCGGCCTCGTGATCCTGGCCGGCGCCATCGGCACGACCGCGCTGCGCCGCGCGCGCGAGGCCGCGCTGCTGAAGACGCTGGGCGTCACGCGCGGCGGCGTCACGCGCCTCTTCGCGTTCGAGTACGCCCTGAGCGGCCTCGTGGCCGGCACGCTGGGCTCCGTCGGAGCGCTGGCGCTCTCCTGGGCCTTCCTCGTGCACCTGGCCGAGCTCGAGGCCGACCTGCCGTGGGCCGCCCTGCCCATCGCGGCCCTCGCCACGGCGACCCTGGCCACACTGAGCGGCCTCGCCGCCAGCCTGCGCGCCCTCGCCGCCCGCCCGCTCGAGACGCTGCGCGGCTGAGTGCGCTGCGGGAAGCTCCGCGAGGACGTCGCGACCGCCGTGTTGCGGCTCGACGCCCAAGCGTCACGGGCGCGATCCATCGGCGGCGGCGAGCCGTTCCCGGGGTGCTCACCCTTCCAGCGTCGCCAGCAGCTCCGGAGGGCCGTGGCGGCGCACGTGCTCCAGAGCCGTCACTCCGCGCTTCTCGTCGCGCAGCGAGGCGTCCGCTCCGCGCTCGAGCAGGAAGCGGGCGCTCGCGAATTCGCGTACGAACAGGGCCTGCAGCAACGGCAGCCTGCAGTGGTGTCCTTCGACCTGTCCGTTCACGTCCGCGCCACGCGCGAGCAGGAGTTCGGCGACGTCCCCGCGGCCGTGGGTGACGGCGAAGTGCAAGGCCTCCTGGACGGCGTTCTCGATGGCAAGCGGTTTCGCGATCGGAGGCGCGTAGGTTCCCAGGGCTTCGCCACGCACGGAGCCGTCGTCGTGGAAGAACGTGTGCACGCGCGCCACGTCTCCGAGTCCTGCGGCGAAGTAGAGGTTGTCCACACGTGCGCAGCAGTCGACGAGCGCCTCGGCGGCCCGCGTGTAGCCGAACACCAGCGCGGTCGCGAGCGGCGCTCCGTCGTCCCGCAGGCCGTCGACGCGCGCGCCGCCGGCGACGAGTGCGCGCACCAGATCGGCTTGCACCCCGCGCTCGAACGGGTGCCAGCTGGAAACGAGGAGGCACAGCGTCGTCGCGTTCGGACCGCCTCCATAGCCCTCGTTGAGCGCATCCGGGTCCGCGCCTGCGCCGAGGAGCAGCTCGCAGATCTCGACGGCGTTCGGGGGAGTCCGCTGAAGCTCGTCCTCGACGCCGTTGGCGGCCACGTAGTGCAGCAACGTCGAGCGGTGCTCCGCCGCGGAGCGAGCCTTGGCGAGCACCGGGTCGCGGGCCAGCAGGGCGCGCAGCTCGGCGGCGTTTCCGTCGACGACGGCGAGCACGGCGCGCCCGAAGGCGGGCGCGGACCCCCCTGGTCCCGGGTTCGGATCGGCGGGAACGGTCACGGGCACTTCATCGGCGCGCGGAGCCTCGACAGGTCGAGCACCTCGAGCCGTTGCAGATCCTCGATCTGGCGCAGGTCTCCGAGCTCGCTCGCCTGTCGACGGGGTTGTTCGATCAGGTCTTCGACGCCTCGAAAATGCTGCCGATCGAGTCGTCCAGCATCGCGTCGAACTCGGCTTCGGACTGCTTGGCGTTGAGGCCCTCGGAGAGGGCGCGCGAGAAGCTCGCGATCATGCCGTGGTTGCGGGAGAGGCGCGCGTTGGCCTCGTCGCGCGAGTAGCCGCCGGAGAGGGCGACGACGCGCAGGCAGTTCTCGTGCTCGATGCACTCCTTGTAGAAGTCGTCCTTCTCGGGGAGCGTCAGCTTGAGC
>CAYGPA010000749.1:751-1772 GCA_964351535.1 uncultured Planctomycetaceae bacterium | reverse complement strand
CCTCGGGCCCGATCCTGACGACGATCACCGACATGTGCGGGTTCTTCCTCGTGCTGTCGATGGCGTCGATGGCTCTGAGCCGCCTGGCGTGACACCAGCGCGGGGCGTGCGCTGCCTCGCGTGGTGAGCTCGGATCCGCCCGCCCGGAAGAACTTTCCGACCGGCGCCCACTCGGCGCCTCGTTGTCGGAACAGCCCGCCGGGACTCCGCTCTTCGCTCGGAACACGAGGTAAGTTTCCTTGCAAGGCGGTTCACGAACGTCGCGTGAGCGCTTGCAGGTCTCTCCGACTTCCTCCAAGTGCCATGTCCGCAAGATCCGCAACCGTCACCCTCCAGGAGGGCATCGAAGTTCGCAAGGCCGTCAGCCCCGAGTGGCTCGAGGTCCTGACGCCGCAAGCCCTCGACTTCGTCGCCAAGCTGCACCGCGCCTTCGAAGGCCGACGCACCGCGTTGCTCGAGCGACGGCGCTCGCTGCAGCGTCGACTGGACGCCGGGGAACCGCTCGACTTCTTGCCCGAGACGCTGTCGATTCGCTTCGACGACTGGAAGTGCGCGCCCGTGCCGGACGACATCCAGGACCGCCGCGTCGAGATCACGGGACCGGTCGACCGCAAGATGATCGTCAACGCGCTGAACTCCGGCGCGAACGTGTTCATGGCGGACTTCGAGGGCTCGAACTCCCCCACCTGGGAGAACGTCGTCGAGGGCCAGGTGAACCTGCGCGACGCGGTGCGCCGCGAGATCGACTTCACGCATCCCGAGACGGGCAAGGCGTACCGCCTGAACTCCGACCCCGCGGTGCTGTTCGTGCGCCCGCGCGGCTGGCACCTGGTCGAGAAGCACGTGTACGTCGACGAGCAGAAGGTCTCGGCCGCGCTCTTCGACTTCGGCCTCTTCTTCTTCCACAACGCTCACGAGCTGCTCGCGCGCGGCAGCGGCCCCTACTTCTACCTGCCGAAGCTCGAGAGTCACCTCGAGGCGCGCCTGTGGAACGACGTCTTCGTCATGGCCCAGAACCTGC
>CAYGPA010000749.1:0-741 GCA_964351535.1 uncultured Planctomycetaceae bacterium | reverse complement strand
CGCGTTCGAGATGGACGAGATCCTGTACGAGCTGCGGCAGCACTCGGCCGGCCTGAACTGCGGGCGCTGGGACTACATCTTCAGCTTCATCAAGAAGTTCAGCCGCCGCGAGGCGTTCCTGCTGCCCGACCGCGCGCGGGTGGGCATGACGCAGCACTTCCTGCACTCCTACAGCCAGCTCCTGATCCGCACGTGCCACTACCGCGGCGTCCACGCGATGGGCGGCATGGCCGCGCAGATCCCGATCAAGGGCGACCCCGAAGCCAACGCGGCCGCGCTGGCCAAGGTCCGCGCCGACAAGGAGCGCGAGGCCCGCGACGGCCACGACGGCACGTGGGTCGCGCACCCCGCGCTGGTGCCGATCGCGCGCGAGGTCTTCGACGCCGTGCTCGAGGGCCCGAACCAGCTACACGTGACGCGCGACGACGTCGACGTTCGCGCCGAGGACCTCCTGCAGGTCCCCCGGGGACCGATCACCGAAACCGGCCTGCGGCAGAACGTGTCGATCGGCATCCAGTACCTCGCGGCCTGGCTGCGGGGCTCCGGCTGCGTCCCGCTCCATCACCTGATGGAGGACGCCGCCACGGCCGAGATCTCCCGCGCGCAGGTGTGGCAGTGGATCCGGCACCACGCACACCTCGACGACGGTCGCCCGGTCGACCTGCAGCTCGTCGAGACCGTCTTGAAGGAAGAGATGGAAGCCATTCACTCCGAGGTCGGCGACGAGGCCTTCGCCAGCGG
>CAYGPA010000748.1:0-1772 GCA_964351535.1 uncultured Planctomycetaceae bacterium | reverse complement strand
TGCACTGCAAGAGCGGCAAGACGAACATCTGCCTCGCGATCCGCGCGCAGCAGGGGCAGGGCTACCTCCCCGACGGCACGCCGCGGCTGTCGCGCGGCGGCGAGCCGATGCGCCACTTCATGGGGACCAGCACGTTCGCCGAGTACACCGTGATGCCCGAGATCGCGCTGGCGAAGATTCCGCCGGAGGCCTCGCTCGAGGCGGCGTCGCTGCTCGCGTGCGGCGCGACCACGGGACTCGCGGCCGCGCTGTGGAAGGCCGAGGTCGCGCCCGGCTCGAGCGTGGCGGTCTTCGGCGCGGGCCTGGTCGGACTGGGCGCGATCGCCGGCGCCAAGCTGCGCGGCGCGGAGCGCATCGTGGCCGTCGACCTCTCCGACGCGCGGCTCGAGCTCGCGAAGAAGTACGGTGCGACCGACCTCCTGCGCGCGGACCAGGAGCCCGTCGAGCGCATCCTCGAGCTGACCGACGGCTTCGGCGCGGACTACACCTTCGAGGCCACCGGCCGCGTGGACGTCATGGGGCAGGCCGTCGAGGCCGCGCGCATGGGCTGGGGCCTCTGCACCGTGCTCGGCGTCGCGGGCAAGGGCGAGAAGCTCGAGGTGATCCCGCGCTTCCTCATCACCGGCCGCCGCATCCAGGGCGGCAGCTTCGGCGGCGCCAAGGGGCGCACGCACGTGCCGCAGCTCGTCGACATGTACCTCGCGGGCAAGCTCGACCTCGACGGCTTCGTCTCACACCGCATCGAGCTGGACCAGGTCAACCACGCCTTCGAGCTCATGGAAGCCCAGGACGGCATCCGCTCGGTCATCTGCTTCGACTGAAACCCGAGAACCCCGACGGAGTCCGCACGTGATCCTCGAGAAGACGACCAGCGACAACTGGCTCTCCAACACCTGGCTCGTCGGCGACCGGCCGGGCGGCAAGGCGGTCCTGATCGACACCGGCGGTCCGCCGGGCCCGATCCTCGAGAAGATCGAGGAGCACCGCCTCGAGGTCACGCACGTGCTGTGCACGCACCACCACATCGACCACGTGGCGCACAACGCGAAGTACCAGGCGGCCTTCGGCTGTCCCGTCTGCGGCCACGGCAGCGAGCGCGAGCTCTTCGCCGACCTCGACCGCGACCTGGACCGCGAGATCGCGGGCGACGAGGTGATCGAGACCGGCGACCTGCGCATCCGCGCGCTGCACATCCCCGGCCACACCGTCGGCCAGCTCGCCTTCGTCGTGAACGAGGAGCGCATCTTCACGGGCGACACCCTGTTCCGCCGCAGCATCGGCGGCACGCGCGGCCCGGGCCACGCGACCTTCGAGCACCTGCAGCACTCGATCATGGACGTCCTGATGTCCCTGCCGAAGGAGTGGCCCGTGCACCCCGGCCACGTCGATTCCACGACGATCGGCGAGGAGTGGGAGCTCAACCCCTTCGTGCGCGCCTGGCGCGGCGCCGACAAGCCGACGGAGAAGCGCTGCACCGCCTTCGGCCAGCCCGCGACGCTGCTGCTCAGCGCCGACGACTACGACGGCGGCCAGAAGTGCTGGGTACGCTTCGACGAGGGCAACGTGCTCGACATCGCGCCGGGCTCGCAGGTGAAGCCCGCCTGAGCGGCGAGGACGACGGCCCGACTGCGTACCCCGGACCGTCCGACAGAGCGTCGCCGAACTGGACGCCCGGTGGCCCCTGGGCGATCCTGGGCGGCATGGACGCTCGACTCCTCGCTCCGATCGGATGGCTCGCGCTCCTGGCCTCCGGCCACGCGGGCACGCAAGAC
>CAYGPA010000747.1:0-1774 GCA_964351535.1 uncultured Planctomycetaceae bacterium | reverse complement strand
ACCGGCTGGCCGACCCAGACGGACCCGGCCACGAACCCCTCGATCGGCATGGCCCAGGCGATGGACCTCTGCACCGCGGATCCCATGATCACGTTCAGCGACGTCGTGACCCCCGGCGTGCCGCCCTCGGGCGTCGAGCAGGTCATCACCCGCACCTGGACGACGACCGACGACTGCGGCAACCAGGTCTCCGACGTCCAGGTCATCACGCTCGTCGGCCCCTCCTACTTCAGCACCTTCCGGCTCGATCTCCTGCCGGGCCGCTGTCCGAACGACATCCGCGTTCAGGACGGTCGGACGGCGACGATCTCCGCGCTGCTCCTCGGCGGACCGGACGCCGATGTGCGCACGATCGATCCCACCTCCTTCGAGCTGGCGCGTACCGACGGCACGATCGCGACCGTGCGGCCGCTGCGCGTGCGCCTGGCCGACGTCCGCGGGATGCCGAGCACCGGCAACTGCGGCACGCAGGGAGCGGACGGCTACCAGGACCTGGTCCTGCGCTTCGCGATGGACGAACTGGTCGAAGCCCTGGACCTCGACTTCGAGGCTTCGGCGCAGGGCAGCGACGTCGTGCTCCGCCTGATCGGCCGCCGTCTCGACGGCTCGCCGATCGAGTGCCGCGACTCGCTCGTCGTCTACCTGCCGTAGAGCGGGCCCCGGCTCACACCGGGGGTCAGGAAGCTCCAAAGGGGGGCGTCCGGTTTCGACCGGGCGCCCCCCTCGCCGTCTCGGTTGCGCGCGCGGTCGTGGCCGGTCCGCCCGCGTCGTGCTAGCGTCGGGCCACCGTGGACCTGGACGAGCTCGAGACCGCCCTCCGCGTGCGCCAGCGCGCCCAGGCACGCGAGCGCCGGACGGCGCTGGTCGTCGCCGGCGCGGTCGCGCTGATCGCCCTCGCGGTCGCCCTGGTCGTCTGGCTGACCTGAAGCCTCAGAGCGCTCGCAGCAGCGCCGCGACGCGCTGCTCGAAGCGCTCGTCCTCGGGCACGCGCACGAGCGTCTCCGGCGGCGCGTAGCGCTCCAGCAGGCCCGCCACGATGTGGTGGAAGCGCAGCTGCATCCACGGGTTCGTGGAGCGCACGCCGTCGGCGTCCAGGGGCAGGACGCCCCACGGGCAGAGCGCGATGCGGTCGTAGCCCCGCGCGGCTCGCGCCATGCGCTCGAGGAACGCGCGCGTCGCGTCCTCGTCCTCGTAGAGACCGTAGTGCAGCCAGAAGGCCGCGTAGTCGAGGCTCGAGCGGTCCGCGACGAAGCCCGCGGAGGCGGCGCGTTCCGCGGCCTCCTGCTCCGCCCAGAGCTCCTGGATCAGCTCGCCGAGTGCCGCGCCGTGGAGCGTGTGCAGGTCCAGCCCGGCCTCCAGCCGCGCGCGCATGCCCTCTTCGAGGAACGGCACGCCGAGGTGCTCGGAGAGCGCGCGTCCGAGCGTCGTCTTGCCGGTTCCGGCGGACCCCGACAGGGCCAGGCGCGGCGCACGGCTCACGCGCCGCCTCCGAAGGTCCACGGACGCTCGCCCAGGACGCTCAGCACGGCGCCGGGAGCGCTGAGCAGGAGCTCGGTGTGCGACGCCGCCGCGGGCGCGAAGCGCAGCGCCTGCTCGGGTGGGACGCACAGCGCGCGGCACAGAAGCGCGCGGATGACGCCGGCGTGCGTGACGACCACGAGGCGCTGATCGGGGAAGTCCGCGAGCAGCCGGTCCCACCAGCGCCCCGCGCGCTCGAACAGCTCGCGCATCGTCTCGCCCCCGGGGGGCCGGGCGTCGAGGTAGTCGTCCCAGT
>CAYGPA010000746.1:0-1779 GCA_964351535.1 uncultured Planctomycetaceae bacterium | reverse complement strand
GGGCGCCATCGACGGCCAGGACGAGGAAACCCGCCTGCGCGCGGGCAAGCTGTAGTGCGCCTCGCCGCGGAGTAGGATCGCGGCATGGACGCGCACCTCGCGCTCGCGGTGCTGCCCCTCGCGTGCGCCTACATCGACCTCCTGTGTCGCAACATCTCGCTGCGCAACAAGGCGATCGGCCTGTTCCTCGAGCACGGTGAGCACTCGTCGTCCGGCCAGCGGGCCTACGAGGACTTCTACCGCGAAATCCACGACGAGGTCTGGAACCAGGTGTCCCTCGAGTCGTGGGCGCTGCGCGGTTCGACGTACGCGATCTGCGTCGGCGTGCTGCCCGTCGGGATCCTCGCCGGGGCTTCTTCCTGGAATCCCTGGAGCTGGCCGGCGGGCCTGTTCTACGCCTCCTCCCTGGCCGGACTGGCGCTCTCGGCGGTCATCGAGCATCGCTACCGCAGCAACATGGAAGGCGCGATCCGCCACGCCGACGAGAAGTACGGGCGGCGCGGCCCGAGGGCCTCCTGAGGCGCGCGACGCGGGCGCACCGCATCTCCGTCGATTCCGGAGGCGCCGTGCTGGCCCGTGGGGGTCCGCGGGGGCAGAATTCCGCGGCCATGAAGGTCCTTGCTCTCGACGGTCGTTCGCTCTCCCTCGACGACGTCGCGCCCGTGCTGACGGGCGCGGACGTGCGCGTCGAGCTCGCCGACTCGGCGCGCCCGAGGGTCCGCGCCGCGCGCGACCTCGTCGAGCGGCACGTGGCGAACGGGGACGTCGTCTACGGGTTGACGACCGGCTTCGGCAAGCTCAAGAACGTCGCGATTCCGGCGGGGGACCTCGAGGCGCTGCAGCGCAACCTCGTGCTGTCGCACTGCACGGCCGTCGGTCGGCCGCTGTCGAAGGGCGAGGTGCGCGCGGCGCAGGTCTTCCGGCTGAACGGGCTCGTGCGCGGGCACTCCGGCGTGCGCTGGGAGCTCCTGGAGCACCTGGTGCGGCTCTTCAACGCGGGGTTCGTCCCCGTCGTGCCCGAGCAGGGCTCGTGCGGCGCCAGCGGCGACCTCGCGCCGCTCGCGCAGATGGCCGCGGCCTACATGGGCTTCGGCGACGCGTGGGTCGAGGACGACCAGCTCGCGGCCCGCGACGCGCTGCAGCGCGTCGGCGAGGAGCCGCTCGTGCTGCAGGCCAAGGAAGGCCTGGCGCTGATCAACGGCACCGAGATCATGAAGGCGGTCGGCGTAGGTGCGTGGCACCGCGCCGTCAACCTCGCGAAGGCCGCCGACGTCGCGGCCGCGCTGACGCTCGAGGGGCTGTGCGGCTCGGTCAAGCCGATGGACGACCGCCTGGCGGACCTCAAGGGGCACGCCGGCCACCGGCGCACGGCCGCGAACCTGCGCGCGCTGCTCGCGGGCTCCGAGATCCTGACGAGCCACGTCGACTGCGACCGCGTGCAGGATCCGTACTCGCTGCGCTGCGTGCCGCAGATCCACGGCGCGGTGAAGACCGCGGTCGAGCACGTGGGCGAAGTCCTCGCCTGCGAGCTGAACGCCGTCACGGACAACCCCGTGCTGTTCCCCGACACGGGCGAGACGATCAGCGCCGGCCAGTTCCACGGCCAGCCGATCTCGATCCCGATGGACTACCTCGCGCTGTCGCTGTGCACGCTCGCCAACGTGTCCGAGCGGCGCGTCGAGCAGCTCGTGAACCCCGACCTCTCGCTGCTGCCGCCGTTCCTCGCGCGCGACCCGGGCCTGCACTCGGGCTTCATGATCGCGCAGGTGACGGCCGCGT
>CAYGPA010000745.1:0-1779 GCA_964351535.1 uncultured Planctomycetaceae bacterium | reverse complement strand
GGGCCGAGCTTGTCCATGCTCCACGACAGCGCCATCGCGCCGTGGCGGCTGACGCGCCCGAAGGTCGGCCGCAGGCCCGTGGCGCCGCAGCGCGTGCACGGCGAAATGATCGAGCCCCAGGTCTCGCTGCCGATCGCGAACCCGACCAGGCCCGCGGCCGTCGCCGACGCCGAGCCCGCCGACGAGCCGCTGGAGCCCTGCTCGGGGTTCCACGGGTTGCGGGTCGTCCCACCGAACCACACGTCGCCCCAGGCCAGCGCGCCGAGGGAGAGCTTGGCGACGAGGACCGCCCCCGCCTGCTCCAGCCGCTGCACGGCCGTCGCGTCCACGTCGAGCTGCTGCTGCTCGAACGGCTTCGCGCCCCACGTCGTGCGCGCCGCGCGCGCCGCCAGCAGGTCCTTGGCGCCCCACGGGATGCCGTGCAGCGGACCGCGCACGTCGCCGGCGTCCAGCTCCCGGTCGGCGCGCGCCGCGGCCGCGAGCGCGGGTTCGCGCAGCAGCGTGACGACGCAGTGGAGCGTCGGGTCGTGCCGCTCGAGGCGCGCGAGGTACGTCTCGGTCAACTCCTGCGAGGTGACCACGCGTTCGCGCAGCAGAGCGGAGAGCTCGCGAACCGACGCGAAGGAGAGCTCGTCGAGGTCGCCGGGGCGCGCGCCCGCGGAGCCCGGTGATCCCGGGGCGCCGGGCTCGAAGCGGAACGCGCCCGTCGGCAGCTCCGGCGCCAGGCCGGCGGGCGTGGGGTCGAAGCGCAGCGCCGGCGGGATCGCGTTGTCGAGCGGGAGCGCGCGCAGCGTGGCGTACTGCTCGCGCAGGTCTTGCAAGCCCGCGAGCATCAGCTCGCGCTCCTCGTCGCTGAACGCGAGTCCGGTGAGGGCCTCGGCGCGCTTCACGTCCTCGAGCGTGAGCTCGCCCTCGCGCGCGGACAGGCCGCGCGCGAGCGCCGGCGAGGCGAGCCCCGCCGTGGCCAGGAGCAGGTGGAAGCGCCGCCGGTCGAAGTCGCGATGCGTCATGGCGACGGCCATCCTATGCCGGCCGCGGCCCGCGCGCTCAGGGATCGGACAGGAGCACGCGGACGCGCTCGGCCCACGCGGGGCTCGTACGCAGCGCCTCCAGGTCGCTGTCGGTCGCGGCGAGCGCGCGCAGGTCGGGTTCGGAGGCGGCGGCGGAGAGGGCCTCGAAGGACTCCTCGAGCCGACCGAGCTGCGCGAGCGCACAGGCCAGGTTGTAGCGCGCGCTCGCGTCGTCCGGGCGGTCCTCCGACAGTCCGCGGAAGTGGTGCAGCGCGCGCTCCCAGTCGCCGGACCGACCGCAGAGGATCGCCAGGCGCTCGCGCGCGACCGCGCGGCCGGGGTCGAGCTCGACGGCGCGCTCGAGGGGTGCGCGGGCCTCCTCGATGCGGCCGAGCTCGAGCAGCGCGTACCCGAGGTTGCGGTGAATCCGCGCGTCGTCGGGCGCCTGCTCCGCGAGATCGGCGAGCAGCGCGGCGGCCTCCTCGGGCTCGCCCCCGGCGATCAGCGCGCCGGCGAGCTCGCGCTCGTACACCAGCGTTCCGGGGCGGATCGAGAGCGCGCGCTGGAAGCTCTCGACGGCCTCCTCGTAACGACCCAGGGTCTGCAGGTAGATGCCCAGGTTGTAGTGGCCGATCGAGTTGCGCGGCTCGAGACGCAACCCGAACTGCATGGTCTCGACGGCCTCCTCGAAGCGGCGCGAGCGCGACAGGGCCGCGGCCAGACTCTGGTGGGCGTTGTACGAGCGCGGATCGAGCTCGACGCTGCGCCG
>CAYGPA010000744.1:0-1779 GCA_964351535.1 uncultured Planctomycetaceae bacterium | reverse complement strand
CCCTCGACGAGGAGGGCCGCCCGGACCGCACCTTCCTGGCCCGCAGGGTCTTCGCCGACCCCGCCGAACGCGCCCGGCTGGAGGGCTGGATTCACCCCCGCGTGCGTGACATGATCTTTGCCGAGCTCGCCGAGGCCCGCTCGCGGGGCACGAGCCCCGCCGTCCTCGACGTCCCTCTGCTCCTCGAAAACGACGAACACCACCACCTGGTGGCGGAGTGCGACGCGCTGGTCTTCGTCGACAGCGACCTCACCGACCGCGACCGGCGCGCCGTGACCTCCCGCGGGTGGGAGCCCGGCGAGGTGGCCCGCCGCGAGGCGACCCAGATCCCGCTCGAGGAGAAGCGCCGCCGCGCGCACCACGTCCTTTCCAACCGGGGCTCCGCCGAGGAGCTCGAACGCTCCGCGCGAGCGCTGCTCCGAGTCCTGGCACCGCAGACCGACGCCTGAGAACGACGGGCCCAGCGCCCGACTCTCCCGGCTCCCCCGACTCCGCCCGACCCACCCGGCCCCACGCGGCCCACCCAGGCCCCACGCGGCCCACGCGATCCCACGCGGCTCGGCAAGAATCCCATGGCCCAAAACGTCTACAAGCGTCCGAAGCGCTCCCGCTTCAAGAACCGCGCGCCGAAGTTCCAGCAGCGCACCAACCAGTTCGGCAGCGAGCAGGTCTGGATCGACTACGACAAGCTTCCGGCGGACCTCGACGAGGAGCAGCTCGACGAGCTCGTCAAGTCGCTGCCCAAGAAGCGCAAGAAGATCGAGCCCACGCGTCACGACGAGCTGCAGGGACTCACCCTCCACGAGCTGCACGAGCTCGCCGCCGGCGAGAAGATCGAGACGGCCGAGAGCACCAAGCGCGAGGACCTCGTCTTCGAGATCGCCGCGCACCGGCTGCAGAACCGCGTGCCGGTCGTCGCCGAGGGCGTCTTCGACCAGAACCCCGACGGGCACGTGTTCCTGCGCACGCCGCGCCGCGCGTACCTGCCGGCCGCCGACGACGTCTTCGTGCCGCCGTCGCTGATCAAGCGCTACGGCCTCGTGAAGGGCATGACCGTCACGGGCACGGTGCGGCCGACGCAGGAAGGCGAGGGTTACCTGGCCCTGGGCGCGGTCGACAAGATCGACCTGCGCGAGCCCGACGAGGCCGCGACGCGCGCGCCGTTCAAGGAGCTCGTGCCGCTCTACCCCGAGCAGCGCATCCTGCTCGAGGGCACCGACGAGAACCCGCTCGAGATGCGCATCGTCGACCTGATCACGCCCATCGGCCGCGGCCAGCGCGGCCTGATCGTCGCGCCGCCGCGCACGGGCAAGACGATCCTGTTGCAGATGCTGGCCCGCTCGATCGTCGAGAACGCGCCCGACGCGCACCTGATCATCCTGCTGCTCGACGAGCGCCCCGAGGAGGTCACCGACTTCAAGCGCATGATCCCCGAGGGCAGCCGCGAAGTCGTCGCGTCGACCTTCGACGAGCCCGCCTCGCGCCACATCCAGGTGGCCGAGATGGTCATCCACAAGGCCAAGTCGCTGGTCGAGGCCGGCGAGGACGTCGTCATCCTGCTCGACTCGATCACGCGCCTCGCGCGCGCCTGCAACGTCGAGGCGCCCAGCAACGGCAAGCTCCTGTCCGGCGGCATGGAGGCCACGGCGCTGCAGTTCCCGAAGCGCTTCTTCGGCGCCGCGCGCAACATCGAGGACGGCGGCTCGCTGACGATCCTCGGCACCGCGCTGATCGAGACCGGCTCGAAGATGGACGAGGTGATCTTCGAGGAGTTCAAGG
>CAYGPA010000743.1:0-1786 GCA_964351535.1 uncultured Planctomycetaceae bacterium | reverse complement strand
CGATGTTCACGTTGGCGATGCCGCAGTCGGAGCCGGCCGCGGAGAGGAAGCGCTCCGCGTGGCGCATGTTCAGCGTGAAGATCGCGGAGGACAGGCCCTGGGGCACGTCGTTGTGCTGGGCGATGGCGTCGTCGAGGTCCTTCACGCGGATCACGTACAGGATCGGCGCGAAGGTCTCCTGCTGGACGGTCGCGTAGCGGTTCTCCGCGCGCACGATGGCCGGGCGCACGTAGTTGCCGCCCGCCTCGGCGCCCTCGAGCTGGACGACCTCGCCCCCGAGCAGCACGGTGCCGCCCTCGGCCTGGACGCTCTTCAGCGAGGCCTGCATGCGCTCGACCGCGTCGCGGCTGACGAGCGGCCCGCACAGCGTGGAATCGTCCAGCGGGTTGCCGATGCGGACCTGGCCGTAGGCCTGGACCAGGCGGCGCTCGACCTCGTCGGCCACGGCCTCGTGCACGAGCACGCGGCGGGTCGACGTGCAGCGCTGGCCCGCGGTCCCGACGGCGCCGAACACGATCGCCGGGACGGCCAGGTCGAGGTCCGCGTCGTCCATGACGACGATCGCGTTGTTCCCGCCGAGCTCGAGCACGGACTTGCCGAAGCGCCCGGCCACGCGGCCGGCGACCTGTTTGCCCACGGCGCAGGAGCCCGTGAACGAGATCAGCGGCAGGCGCGCGTCGTCCACGGTGCGCTCGGCGATGACCTCGTTGGAGCCGACCACGCACGGGATCAGCTCGCCGAAGCCCTCCTCCTCGAGCACGCCGCGGCAGACGTTGGTCAGGCCGATCGCGGACAGCGGCGCCTGCAGCGACGGCTTCCAGAGGATCGCGTCGCCGCAGATCAGCGCCAGCATCGAGTTCCAGGCCCAGACGGCCATCGGGAAGTTGAACGCGGTGACGCAGCCGACGACTCCGTAGGGGTGCCACTGCTCGCGCATGGCGTGGCCGGGGCGCTCGGAGTGCATCGACAGGCCGTACAGCATCCGGGACTGCCCGACGGCGAAGTCGGCGATGTCGATCGCCTCCTGCACCTCGCCCAGGCCCTCCTGGAGGATCTTGCCCATCTCGGCCGTGATCAGCCGGCCCAGGGGCTCCTTCTTCGCGCGCATCGCGTTGCCCATGCGGCGGACGAGCTCGCCGCGCTTCGGCGCCGGCAGCTCGCGCCAGCGCAGGAACGCCGCGTGGGCCGCGTCGACGGCCTGGTCGTACTCCTCGGCCGTGGCCATGCGGACCGTCGCCAGGCGCTCGCCCGTGGCCGGGTTGATGCTCGCGAGGTCTCCGCCGCCGCCGGCGAGCCAGCGGCCCGCGTAGACGCCGGAGTTCGAGTCCTCGATTCCGAGTTCCTTGAGGAAGTCCATCGCTTCAGGTCCGTCGCTTCAGGGGGCAGAGTTCCAGGGGAGTCGCCGGATCCCGACCGCGCCCGGGCGCGAGGCCGGGACGGGCATTCGGGACAGGCATTCAGGACAGGCACCGGGGAGCCCGCACGCGCGGGCGAATCGGGCCGCAGAGCATACCGACAGCCCCTCCTAGCGGGTATGCTCTTGCCCCTCAATGGCCGACAAGATCATCTATCAGCTGGAGAAACTCTCCAAGTTCTACGACCGCCTCGAGGTCCTCAAGGAGATCACGCTCTCCTTCCTGGAGGGCGCCAAGATCGGCGTGATCGGCGCGAACGGCGCCGGCAAGTCGACGCTCCTGCGCATCATCGCGGGCGAGGACACCGAGTACGAAGGCACCGCGCGCCCGATCGCCGGTCTGACCGTCGGCTACCTCTCGCAGGAGCCGCC
>CAYGPA010000742.1:0-1812 GCA_964351535.1 uncultured Planctomycetaceae bacterium | reverse complement strand
AGACAAGCGTCCGCCGCACTCTTTCGCGTCATCCTCCCGGTCTCGAGCCTCGCCGACGCCGTGAAGTTCTACGCGCACGTCCTGGAGACTCCGGGCGTTCCCGTGTCGGACGGCCGGCACTACTTCGAGTGCGGCCGCACGATCCTGGCCTGCTTCGACCCGCGCGCCGACGGCGACGGCTACGACGCGCGTCCGCTGCCGGAGTGGCTCTACTTCACGGTCGAGGACGTGCAGGCGGCGCGCGCGCGCTGCCGCTCCGCGGGTGCTGAGCCCGAGGCCGGGGAGGTCGGCGGCGAACCGGCCGGCGAGATCGCGCGACGGCCCTGGCAGGAGCTCTCCTTCTACGTTCGCGACCCGTTCGGCAACGGACTGTGCTTCGTCGAGGCGTCGACGGCGTTCACCGGTTAGACGGCGGGCGAGGCGGACCGCGACGCTGGAAGCCCTCGGAGGGCGTGCCGCGGTAGGCGCGCGGGATCACGGGCCAGGTCTCGGTCAGGAAGTACGCGTAGGTCCCGTCGGGGAACTCGGGCGTGACCGTGGTGCGGCCGTTGCACTCGTCCAGGTCGCCGAGGCCCTCGACGTACTCGTAGTCCGCGACGAAGGTCCCGTAGTACGTTCCGCCGGGCTCGCCGGGGCCGCTCGGGCGCTCGCCGGACTTCAGGCGGAAGCTCGAGCGCAGCGCGCGCACGGCGGAGTCGGCCGAGTTCCCGTCCTCGTGGCCGAACACGGCGTAGATCGGGAAACCGTCGGCCGCCCAGCCGACCAGCTTCGAGTGCGCGGACGCGTCCAGGTCGAACGCCTCCAGGAGCAGCGTCGGCAGACCGTGGTAGTGGTACGCGCCCGTCGGCTGCACGTGCGCGTGGTTGCGGTCGAGACCGAGCGGCAGCGCGCCCGAGAGCGGTTCGTAGCGCCAGGGTCCGTCGCGCTGCCCCAGGTACCACTCGGCCGCGCCGGGGTCGAAGGGCACGCCGTTCACGGCGACCCCGAAGTCGTGCATGCCGAGCGGCGTGACGGAGTCGGCGGGCTCGGGATGCGCGGGGATGCGGAACAGGTACGGCTGCGGGGCGATCGCGTTCGGGTTGCCGCGGCCCGGGAATGCGCCGGTGGCGTGGGCGGGGATCCCGTTGGCGCGGAGGACGCGCTCGTCGCCCTCGACGGTGATCAACACGCTGGGTTCGGCCGGAGGCGCGGCCTCGGCCGGCGCCAGGTCGAGCTTCCCGCTCGACTGCGTGACGACGTGGGCGCGCGGCTCGCGGCGGGGCGGCGCGCCTCCGGGGCGTCGCCCCTGCGCCACGGCGAGGTGCGTCCCCAGTCCGGCGGCGAGGACTCCGAGCGAGGCGGTGGCGAACCAGGACTTCGAATCGTGTCTCATGCCGAGTGGAACCGGGCGGGTCGCGCGAGGTTGCGCTCCGATCGGGCTCGATCTCTCAGTCCCCGTCCGCGCCGCCCTCGACGTGGCGGATCAGCTTCGCGTACAGGCCTGCGTTGGCCTGCTGGAAGAAGCCGAGCAGCTCGTCGTACTCCGGCGTGTCGCGGTAGCCGATGCCGTAGGAGCGGAGGCGCGTGCGCCCGGGAGCGACCTCCTCGAACAGGATCACGTTCGAGAGGTTGTCGGCGTCCTGCTTCAGCAGCTCCGGCCAGTTCGGCTGCAGGTCCGCCTTCAGCGTCAGCAGCCGCTCCGGGACGTAGTTGACGATGCGCAGCGTGTTCGTCCCCGGGTCACCGATCGCCGCCGCGGGGTCGTACTGCGTGCGGATCACGACGCCGACGCGCAGGTCGACCTCGGCCTTCGGCGCCGGCCAGGACTCCCAG
>CAYGPA010000741.1:0-1813 GCA_964351535.1 uncultured Planctomycetaceae bacterium | reverse complement strand
GGCGCCACGCCGTCCTACGTGATCTGGAACCTGCTCCAGCGCTACACGCGCGAGGGCGACCTCGTCGTCGACCCCTTCTGCGGGGGCGGGACGACGATCGACGTGGCCCGCGAGCTGAAGCGACGGCCGCTGGGCTACGACGTGGCTCCGATCCGCGACGACGTGTTCCGTGCCGACGCGCGTTCGCTGCCGCTCGAGGACGACAAGGCGGACTTCGTGTTCATGGACCCGCCGTACTCGACGCACGTCGACTACTCGGACTCGCCCGACTGCATCGGCAAGCTCGATGCCTTCGAGGCCGAGTACTTCGAGGCCATGGAGGCCGTCTTCGCCGAGGCCGACCGCATCCTGCGCGACCGCCGCTACCTCGCCGTGTACGTGTCGGACACGTTCAAGAAGAAGCGCGGCTTCGTCGACATCGGCGCCGAGCTCTACGTCCAGCTGAAGCGCCGCTTTCGGCCCGTCGACCACGTCGCCGTCGTGCGCGGCAACCGCACGCTCGAGAAACCGGCGTTCCACAAGGCCGCGGAGGAGGGCAACTACTTCCTGCGCGGCTTCAACCACCTCTTGATCTTCAAGAAGGAGCGCGGCGGCGCTCCGGCGCGCGACTCCGAGGGCTGAGCGCGCGGCGGGTCACGCGCCGTCGGGCGGATCGGCCTCGATCGGCGGCTCTGGCGGAGCCTCGTCCTGCGCTTCGTCCATGGCCTCGCGGGCGTCCTCGAGCAGCTCGTCGACCTCTCCGAGGTCTTCGTCGGCGGCTTCCGCTTCCTGCTGCTGCGCGTCGCGCGCCATCTGCTCGAGCTGCGCGCGCAGCTCGGGCGGGATCTCCGCTCCGCCGGGGCCGGTGGCGGGCAGGTTCGGGAGGCCCAGGGAGTCCGAGTTGCCGACCTCGACCTCGGGCTCGTCCTTCTTGAGCAGGTCGTCGAGGCGCTTCGCGAAGTTCTGCGCGGTCCACGACGGCAGGCCGTAGGCCCAGCGCGAGACCTTGGCGTTCATCGCGTCGACTTCCGCCTGCACGTCCGCGACCGAGGGCATCGCGGGCGTCTCCGGCGCGGGCGGGGCATCCTCCGGCGTCTCCTCGCCTTCCGGCGGCGCGGGCGGTCCGACCGGCTCGACGCGCGCGGACTCGTCGAAGGAGGCCACGAAGCGCGCGAAGGTCTTGTCCTCGTGCTCGGTCGTCTCGACGTGGACCACGAGGCCGTCCCAGGTCGTGAACCTCGCCGTCGCGCCGGGGTCGGTCTGGAAGTCGATCTCGGCGCTCGGCTTCACGTCCTCGAGGTTGAGGTAGTTCAGCGCGTTGGCCAGCGCGTTGGCCGCGCCGGGCCACGCGAGCTCGGCCTCCTCCGGCAGGTCCTGGACCTCGTAGTTGGCGTCCTCGGCCGCGGCCTCGGCGGCGACGAGGCGCTCGCCGTCGGGGTGGTCGATCTCGACGCGGGCGATGCGCCGCGGCTCGACCTTCAGGATCTGCTTGTCGAGCCAGTTGGTCGCCAGGCCGTCGATGCGCACGTCGCCGCGGACCTCCCAGGCCTGCGCGTCGCCCACGCGGCGGGCGTACATCGTGCGGTCGCCGACCCCCTGGTACTGGCGCTGGTTGCCCAGGATCGCCGCCGCGAGCTCTTCGCCCTTCCCGTCGCGCACGACGACGCGCGTCGAGGCGGCGTCGGGAGTGTCGGGGTCCTCGACTCCGAGGGCGTCGTACCGCTCCGGCCGCTTGGTCTTCGCCTCGACGGTCTCGAAGTCGGAGATGCCGATCAGGGCCTCGCGCACCTTGGCGACGTCGACCGGGTAGCCGCCCTTGTCGGCCAGGCCCCAG
>CAYGPA010000740.1:0-1814 GCA_964351535.1 uncultured Planctomycetaceae bacterium | reverse complement strand
CATCAGCGCCGCGAGGTCGAGCGACAGGCCCTCGATGCGCACGCCGTGCGCACCCAGGTCGTCGCGCGCCTCCGCGAAGCGCTCGCTCGACTCGAGCAGCGCCTTGCTCGGGATGCAGCCGACGCGCAGGCAGGTCCCACCGAGCAGCGGCTCCTTCTCGATGCACGCGACGTCCATGCCGAGCTGCGCCGCGCGCAGCGCCGCCACGTAGCCGCCGGGTCCCGCGCCGATCACCACCAGGTCGTGCTTCGCCATGTCGTCCCTCAGATCTCGAGCAGGATTCGCGAGGGCTCCTCGACGCACTCGACGATCGTCTTCAGGAAGGTGACCGCCTCGCGCCCGTCCACGATGCGGTGGTCGTACGAGAGCGCCACGTACATCATCGGACGGATCACGACCTGCCCCTCGCGGGCCACGGGCCGTTCCTGGATCCCGTGCAGGCCGAGGATGCCGCTCTGCGGCGGGTTCAGGATCGGCGTCGAGAGCAGCGAGCCGTACACGCCGCCGTTCGAGATCGTGAACGTCCCGTTCTGCAGCTCCTCGAGGCCGAGGCGGTTGGCGCGCGCGCGCTCCGCGAAGTCGGCGATGGCCGTCTCGATCTCGGCGAAGCCCAGGCTCTCCGCCCCGCGCAGGACGGGCACGACGAGTCCCTTCCCACCGCCGACGGCGACGCCGATGTCGTAGCGGTTCTTGTAGACGACGTCGGCCCCGCGGACCTCGGCGTTGACCTGGGGCACGCGCTTCAGTGCCTCGACCGCGGCCTTCACGAAGAAGGACATGAAGCCGAGCTTCACGCCGTACTTCTCGCGGAAGCGCTCCTGGCTGGCGCGCCGCAGCTCGGAGACCGCGGACATGTCGATCTCGTTGAAGGTCGTCAGGATCGCGGCGGTCTGCTGGGCCTGCACGAGGCGCTCCGCGATGCGCCGCCGCAGCGGACTCATCGGCACGACCTCTTCGAGCGCCTGCGAGCTGCCGGAGGAGCGCGCCGAAGCCGGCGTCGGACGCGCGGCCCGCTCGACGTCTTCCTTCAGGAGCCGCCCCCCCGGCCCGGTGGGCGCCACGTCCTCGGCGGCGAGGCCGGCGTCGGCCAGCGCGCGCCGGGCCGCGGGCATGACGTGCGACTCTTTGCCGGCCGACGGCGCCGGGTCTTCGGCTCCGTCGGCGCTCGCCCGCGCTTTCGGCGCGGGCGTCTCGGCGGGCGCCGCGTCCTCGGCGGGACCGGCGCCCGGTTCGAAGAGCCCGATGACCTCCCCCACCTCGGCGGTCTCGCCGGGCTGCTTCACGACCTCGGTGATCGTCCCCGCCTCGGGAGCCGGCAGCTCGACGGTGACCTTGTCGGTCTCGATCACCACCAGGGGCTCGTCCTTGGCCACCGCGTCGCCGGCGCCCTTCAGCCACTCGCCGATCTGGACCTCGGTGATGGACTCGCCGACCTCGGGTACTCGCAGCTCGATGGTCATCTAGGCTTCCTCTTCGAAGGCTCTCTCGAGAATCTCGTCCTGCTCGAGGCGGTGCGCGCCGGCGGAGCCGGTCGCGGGGCTGGCGGACGGCGGGCGGCTGACCCCACGGAAGGGCAGGCGCCCGAACAGGCGGTCCCCGAAGCGCAGGCTCAGGCTGCTCCAGGCGCCCATGTTCTCCGGCTCCTCCTGCACCCACACGACGGGCGTCCCGTCGCCGTAGGGCGCCAGGGCCGAGCGCAGCGCCTCGTCGGCCAGGGGGTAGAGCTGCTCGAGCCGCAGGATCGCCACGTCGCCCGCGCCGCGGCGCTCGCGCTCCTCCTCGAGCTCGTAGGCGATCTTGCCGCTGCAGAGCAG
>CAYGPA010000739.1:0-1817 GCA_964351535.1 uncultured Planctomycetaceae bacterium | reverse complement strand
TCTGAACCCTCGGCCGCTCAGTTGGAGCGCGTGACGGTCAGCACGAACTGGAACCCCTCGACGTCCAGGTCCCCGAGCCCGCTGTCGAGGTCGATGGTGGTGTCGAGCCAGCGGACGCCGAGGCCGACCAGCGTGCCGGGCGACGTGCGCAGCTCGAGGCCCGTGCGCGCGTAGACGCCCGTGCCGAAGCCCGTACCGCTCGAACTCTGCGGGCCGTCCTGGTCGTAGCTGGCCCACTGCATCACGGGCCCCGCGGCCAGGTACGCGCGCAGGCGTTCGCCGAGGAAGACGCTGACGAACGGGCCGCCGTACAGCTCGAACAGCAGCAGGTCGATGTTGACCGCCACGGCGGCGCCACCGCCGCCGACGACGAAGGCTCCGCCGTTGGCGCGACCGCCGAAGCCCAGCAGGCCCTCGAAGCCGAAGTCGATGTGGTTGCCGGCGATCTTCCACTGGGCTCCGCCGCCGATCGTCGGGAACTGCGAGCTGCTCTCGTCCGAGCCGTCGACCGGCGGAGTGCTGCCACCCGTCCGTTCCAGGGTCTCCAGCTGCGTCGCGCCGAGGTAGCCCTGCAGGAGCGGAATACCCGGCTGCCAGTACTGGCGGTGCGGTCGGCCCGGGCCGGCCGAGAGGTTCGGGGACTGTCCGTACGTCTGTCCGAGCGCCTCGAGGGAGACGCTGCTGCTCAGCTCGAGGTCGCGCAGGTCGCGCGCGGGATCCGCGTACTCGCGTGCGGCCTCCGGGTACTCGAACGCGGGCGGAGGTCCGGAGAGGGCGTGGCGCAGCTCCGGAGCAGGCGCCGCGGCGCAGGCGGCGAGCCACGGGACGAGGACGAGGACGAGTCGAAGATGGCGCATGGATTCTGGAGACCGGGCGGCGGAGGACGCGGGGGGAGCAAGATCCTCCCGGCCGCTCGGGTTGTCAAGGTTCGCGCCCCCGAGGGTCCCCGCTCACTCTCGATTCAAGCCCATTCGAACCACTGCGCGGCCACGGAGCGCCACAGCGGATCGCCGTCGCGGTCGAAGCGCACCAGCGCATCGATGAGCTTGATGCCGTGGACGGAGCGGCTGTCGACCGCTCGCTGCACCTGGACGGACCAGTCCGCGGGCGAGCCGCGTACGTGCGCGCGCGGCGTGAACGGCTCACCGTAGGCGACGTACATCGCGACGACGGCCTGCCGGGCGTACTCCACCAGAGCGCGCGCGCCCGAGGGGTCGACCTCCGGCAGCAGCCACTGCACCGCGGCGGGGCCGGTCACCGTGTGCAGGAGCCAGATCCTGCTGCGCTCGAGGACGAGCATCTCGAGGAACGCGACGGCCGCGTCGTGCACGAGGGCGTCGAGGTCGGCGCCGGGCGCGGCACCCGTTTCCCCGAGCGCGACCGGCGGAGCGATCGGCGTCCCGATCAGGCGATCGACGACCGCGGAGAACTCCACGTCGGTGCGATCGTGGACCCAGGGGTGGGGCAGGTCGGTGAGCGGTCCGAGGAGTGCCCCCGTCGCGCGGCGCTCGCTCGTCGGGAGCTCCACGTAGCGCGCCGCCCAGTACGCCAGGCCGACGGCGAGCTCGTTCCTGCGCGGGGCCGTGTCGCGCCGGCGCAGGGCGCGGCAGGCATGGCCGGTCCGGATGACTCCGTGGAACGCCGCGGCGGAGATCGCCGGCGCCAGGCGTGGTGCCCAGCGTGCGACGACGGCGTTCCACGACTCGGCCTGGAGCGCCGCGCGGAAGTGGTCGAGCCAGTCGCCGAAGCGGTCGTAGCGGCCCAGAGCCGCGCGGACGTCGGCCTCGCCTTCGAGGGCTCGAACGCGCGCCGGAACT
>CAYGPA010000738.1:0-1831 GCA_964351535.1 uncultured Planctomycetaceae bacterium | reverse complement strand
CATCCACGCGCGCATCTGGCGCGCGTCCTCGCGCAGGCCGTTCTCGAGGTCCTCGGCCGTGGCGTTCGCGAAGGGGAGGCCGCTGTCGATGTAGAGGTCGAAGCGCATCAGCGTGGCGTTCTTGCGGTCGGGGTGGGGCCAGAGCTCGTGGGTGCCGAAGAAGGCGGCCAGGCCGAAGGCGGGTTTGCTCGCGTGGAACTCGAGGCGCGTGGGGACGGTCGTTGCTTCCAGCGTGAAGTCGAGCTCGATCGTGGGGTTCACGCCGGCCTTTCCCTCGAAGCGCCAACGCGCGCGGGCGGTGGCCGTATCCGCGGGCAGAGATTCGTACTCGACGGCCCACGGGCGCTTGCCCGTCATGGCGTCGAAATCGAGGAGCATCGCGGCGACGTCCTGCGGGCTGCCGTCCAGGGCGAACGCGATGCGGCCTCCGCGCACGCCTTCGAGCTCGATCGGCTCGACGGTCAGCTCGTCCGCTGCGAGCTCTGCCGCCGTGACGTCGACGTCGAGCGTCGCCCGCGTCGCGTGGTCGTCGACCTGCGTCGCGCCCGGAGAACGGCAGCTCGCCAGCGCGAGCAGCACGACGAGCAACGGAGCGGGAAACGATTTCGAGGTCGTCGGCATGGCTTCTCTGTTTAGCCGTTTTGGCCGGATTGCGCCAAGAGTCGGGGCGCGCCGATCGTTTCAAGTCGCGGAAGGGAGAGCTGGCAGACCCTCTTGAAACCTGGGAAACGGAGCAGAACGATGAGAAAAGCCGGTTGGATGGTCGCCGCGATGGCGGTGGGAGGATGGCAGGCCTTCGCGGGGATCGGCGGAGCGCCGACGAACGAGAAGGACGAGCAAGCGGTCGAGGCGCCGCTCGTGATCCCGGTCTTCGAGGACGACGCGAAGACGGACGGGGACTCGGTCACCGAATGGACGACGGCCGTGACGCCCAAGCCGCTCTCGAACACCGTGACCAAGGGCGTCGCCTGGATCGTCCAGGCCCAGAACGACGACGGCGGCTGGGGCCAGGGAGAGATCTCGCGCGACCACATTCGCGGCGGCGAGCCGGGCGAGACGTCGAACGTCGCCGACACGTGTGCGGCCGCGCTGGTCCTCGTGCGCTCGGGCGCGTGCCCCACGGGGACCTACGCGGGCAACGTGCGGCGCGCGGCGGCCTTCGTGTGCGGGAAGATCGAGGCCTCCGACGAGGAGTCGCTGTACGTCACCGACGTGCGCGGGACGCGGCTGCAGAGCAAGATCGGCACGTACGTCGACACGTTCCTCGCGTCGCTGTTCCTGTCCGAGATCAAGGGCTGCCTGGAGGACGACGCGCTCGAGGGACGCGTGACCCAGGCGCTCGCCAAGGTGCTCGACAAGATGGAGCGCCACCAGCAGAAGGACGGCGGCTACGAGAACCGGGGCTGGGCGCCCGTGCTGGCCCAGTCGATCGGCGCGAAGGGCGCGAACCGCGCGGCGCAGAAGGGCATGGAGGTCTCGGGCGACTTCCTGCGCGACAACGACGCCTACTTCGGCAAGGCCAGCAACGCGCCGGCCGCGGGCGGCGCGGGCGTCTCGCTCTACAGCTACGCCGCGGGCCTCGGCGCGCTGCAGGACTCGGTCAACACCGGCCGCGCGCAGGAGAGCAAGCTGCGCGAGCTCGCGAAGTCGGAGGACGCCGAGGAGCGCGAGGAGGCCCAGCAGCGGCTCGTCTCGATCGAGGACAGCCGCGAGCGCCACGCCTCGGTCCAGAACGAGGTCGTCGACCGCCTGGAGGACGAGCAGTTCGTCGCGGGCTTCGGCTCGAACGGCGGCGAGGAGTTCCTGAGCTACATGAACATCTCGGAGAGCC
>CAYGPA010000737.1:0-1834 GCA_964351535.1 uncultured Planctomycetaceae bacterium | reverse complement strand
CGAGGTGTTCTGCCTGATCGGTCCGAAGCGCTACGACGTGCCGTGGAAGGTGCTCGAGCAGCAGGGCTTCATCGCCGAGGCGCGCTGCATCGAGGTGCGCGTGCCGATGGATCCTGCGCGTCGCAGTCTGTACGCCAGCGCCGGGGCGCGCGGAAAGTTCCGCGTCGCCAGCGAGAACCCGGCCAAGACCCGCGTCGTCGAGGCGTTGATCGAGCGACATCCCGACGGTCGGGTGCTCGTCATCGGTCAGTACATCGACCAGCTCGTCGATCTCGCGCGTTACCTCGGTGCGCCGCTGATCACGGGCAAGACGCACAACACCGACCGCCAACGCCTCTACGAGGCTTTCCGTTCCGGAGAGGAGCGTGTGCTCTTGGTTTCGAAAGTCGGCAACTTCGCCATCGACCTGCCCGAGGCCAACGTGGCCATCCAGATCTCGGGCACGTTCGGCTCGCGGCAGGAAGAGGCCCAGCGGCTGGGACGCATCCTGCGTCCGAAGGCCGACGGTGCGGGCGCGGTGTTCTACTCCGCGGTGACGCTGGGCTCGCGCGAACAGGAGTTCGCGGAGAAGCGCCAGCTCTTCCTCACCGAGCAGGGCTACGCCTACGAGATCGTCGCGTCCGAGACGCTGCTTCCCGAGACCGTGCCCGCGGACGGCGTCTCCCGGACCGACGACGAGGTCGTACGATGACTCCCAAGGACCCCGAGACCGGCGGAGCTGCGAAGCCGGCTGGATCCGAGCGGCGCGCCACGGCCGGTGGGGCCAAGCGCGCCGGGCGGACCAGCCGGGCCACCCGCACGGCCCGCTCCAAGGCGCCCGCGCGCGCCCGCGTCCACGCCCGCGACGCCGTCGAGCGCCTCGCCGACGGCAACCTCGAGGAGCTGTACCGCTTCTGGGGCGGAGCGGACGCCGCGCCGCCGCCGAAGAAGGCCGCGGACCAGCGCGCTCAGGTCCTCGCGTGGATGGCGGAGCCCGCCGTCGTCGACGATCGCGTGCGCAGCCTGGGTCGGCGCCTGAACCAGATCCTGGGGCTGCACTTTCGCTCGCCGGGCTTCCACGTCAGCCACCACGAGCTGGCGACGGACCGCGAGCTGAACTACCTGAGCCCCTACGACCTCGAGGCCGGCCTGGCGATGCTCGCGCGGCGCGGGCTGGTCGTCGAGACGAAGGACCGGCGCTTCAAGAGCTACGGCGGCCGCGCGTGGTCCGTCCCGCACGACCTGGCGGAGACGTTCCTGCGCTCGCGGCGCGAGCGCAAGCGCGGCGTGTTCCACTCGCTCACGCTGCGGGGCTGGCTCGAGCGCAGCTACGACCGTCCGGGCCGTCGGCGTCAGACCCCGACGCGCCTGCGCGAGACGTACAAGATGTACTCCAGCCCGACCGCGGCCGTCGCGCGCGTCGAGCGCCTGCCCGAGGACCTGCGCCAGATCGTCGAGAAGGCCGTCCTGCAGTTCGGCGGCATCCTCCCGCGCTCGCTCTACGAGCGCATGGACACCGGCGACGCGGTGTGGGAGGGCAAGCGCTGGTGCGAGGCCCTGCGCGAGTCGCTGGTCGGCACCGTCGAGCGCATCGAGCTCGCGCGCTACGGCATCCAGCACGCCGACGAGACGCTGATCATCTTCAACGAGGTCGCGCTGGCCTGGCTGAAGCGCGTGGCCGTGCCGGGGGACCCCGACAGCCCGGATGCGGAGGCCTCGCTGGGCGTCGACCTGGTGTCCAACGTGTCGCGCTTCATGGGCTTCATCGTCGAGCACAACGTGCGCTTCACCGTGCGCGGAGAGATCTTCAAGACGACCGAGAAGCGCATCCTGCAGGAGCTGATCCCGAACCCCG
>CAYGPA010000736.1:0-1837 GCA_964351535.1 uncultured Planctomycetaceae bacterium | reverse complement strand
GAGAACGCGGTGTTCACGCAGCTGCCGCCGGCCGGGTAGAAGTTGATCGAGCTGCCGTTGAAGAACGCGTTGCACGTGTTCGGCAGGTTCAGGTTGGACGTCGCGTCGATGTCCGGAGTCGTGTCCGACGGGTCGATGAAGCGAATCCACTCGCGCGCGTTGTTGACCCACAGGTGGCTGTTCGCCTCCGGCGTGGTCAGGTCGTTCGCCGCGAGGTTCATGAGCACGTTGTTGCCCGTCGGGAAGTTCAGCGTCGTGTTGAGGCTGAAGTCCGCCTGGGCCTGGTTGTTCGCGTTGTGGAACGGGCCGTCGTAGCTGACGGTGACGTTCAGCGGCGCGCTGGCGCCCACGATCGTGAAGTTGCCGTTCAGGTCCGTGACCGCGTTGCCCTGGGAGCTCGACACGGTCAGGTTCGGCATCGGGATCGACACCTCGGAGTTCGCGGCGGTGTCGGGGAGCGTTCCGGGCGTGGCCATCGAGGCGACGTTGCCGGACACGTCGAAGTTGTGGACGGTCGTCTCGCGGTTGGCGAGCGCGCCGGACTTGGCGTCGACGCGGTAGATCCAGCCCGCGGGCTCCACGCCGTCCTCGATGCGCTCGGCGTGGACTTCCCACGCGAGCACGGGCACGCGCCACTCACCCTGCTCGACCTGGTCGATCACCAGGCGCGCCTCGCCGATCGAGGTGGCCTGGCTACCGGCGTCCTGGCGGAACCAGCGCGTGACCGACGCCACGGCGGTGTCGGCGGAGATGGCCGGGGTGACGTCGAAGCCCTCGAGGCCCGGCATGCCGGTGTTGTCGATGGCCAGGATCGAGCCGTCGGTGGCGGCGATGATGTTCACGAAGCCCTTGACGACGGGCACGCCCTGGACGGTCTGGCGGAACTGCACCGACATCTTGTCGGTGGTGCCGGCCATGCTGAGCGGCATGAGCTTGACGCGGTCCTCGACGAGCAGCGCCGGGTCGACGCCGTGCAGGTCGGCGGAGATCGCCAGGGCGTGGCGGCCGGCGGTGAACCAGTCGGCTTCGCTCTGCGGTGTCATCACCGGCTCGGTCGTACCGCCGAACAGGAAGCGGGAGAAACCCGTGCCCGGGTCCTGGCGCATGTGCCACGAGCTGCCGTGCTCGCTGCGCCACTCGGCGAAGCGCTGCGGAACCTGGTTGCGGGCGACGGCGTCCTGCTCGAACGCGGGGGCGAATTCCTGGGCCTGGACGCTGGCCAGGCTGGCTCCGGCCCAGAGGGCCAGGAAACCGGGGATCACACTTCTCATGGATGCACTTTCCGGAATGGCTGAGGTTGCAGGAGTGGGCGGTCGCGCGCGGGGAACGCGCAGCCGATGGAGCGCCGACGGGGGTCGGCGGCCCGGGACCGGCCCTGCAGGAGGGGGATCGAGGCGCGCGGAGGGGAGACTCCGCGGGCTGGCTGGCCACCGTGAAGTGTATTCGGTATCCGGCGGCCGATCGGAGATTTTTCCCGCGAGCCGGGTGCCGGCGCCCTCCACGCAGGCGGAGGCCCTCCGCGGAGGAGAACGCCCGTCCGAAAGATCGACGATCCGCCCGCTCGACCCCGGGGCGGAAGCCGCCGACTCGCCCGGCGGAGCCCGCGACCCGGTGTGAAAGCCGAGGCTCGCGGTCGCCGTGGCCCCTGGTGGGACGGCCTGGCCGGCATCCCTCGGTTCTTCACGAGCACGCGCGCGCCGGGTCGCTTCGGTGGTTGAGCCCGCTTCGACCCGAGTCCATGCTGGAACGCCTGAGCGGGTGAACTCCGGACCTCGATCCGCGGGGCACCCGCCACGGCCTACCCCCGATCCCAGAACGATCTCGCGCGCGACCGTCG
>CAYGPA010000735.1:0-1859 GCA_964351535.1 uncultured Planctomycetaceae bacterium | reverse complement strand
AGCCCCGTTCCGCACGCGGCGGTCGTCACGATGACCACGCACAAGACCCTGCGCGGGCCGCGCGGCGGCATGATCCTCGCCGGCGTCGAGTGGATGAAGAAGGTCAACAGCACCGTCTTCCCCGGCAGCCAGGGCGGGCCCTTCATGCACGTGATCGCCGCGAAGGCGATCGCCTTCCGCGAGGCGCTGCAGCCGGAGTTCCGTGACTACGCGCGGCGCGTGGTCGAGAACGCGAGCTGCCTGGCCGAGACGCTCTCCGAGCGCGGCGTGCGCATCGTGTCGGGCGGGACGGACAACCACCTCATGCTCGTGGACGTCGGCTCCAAGGGGCTGACCGGAGCCGACGCCGAGGAGGCCCTCCACGCCGTCGACCTGACGTGCAACAAGAACCTGATCCCGTACGACGAGCAGCCGCCGATGAAGGCCTCGGGCATCCGCCTCGGAACCGCGGCGATCACGACCCGCGGTCTCGACAAGGACGACATGCGGCGCCTCGGCAACTGGATCGCGGACGTACTGGACGCGCCGTCGGACGAGTCGATTCGCAAGCGCGTGCGCGGCGAGGTCGCCGAGCTGGCGCGCGCCAGGCCGATCTACCCGGCCCTCACGCCCAGCGCCTGACCTCGAGCCGGACCGCGACGGGGCGTCAGCTCGAGCGCTGGTAGCCCATGGTCTTCAGGATCTCCAGCACCTCGCTCCACGTGGGGAAGGGGCGCTGGTTCGCGCGCTTGTAGTCGTCGATGGCGGCGATGAACTCCATCACCTCCTCCGACATCTCGTCCGGGCGCGGCGTCGGGGAGGACCGGGTGGCCTTCTTCTTGGAGGTCGTCTTCTTGCGTGCGGGCGTCATGCGGTGGGCTCCCCGAAGGTGGAACGCTGGCTGCATCGACGCCGCCGCTGCGGCTTCTTGAGCCCAACCCCCGCGGGGAGTGCCCGGGGCCCGTACGGCTCAGCCCGCGGGCTGCAGCCGGCCGCCGCGGACCAGGGCGTCCTCGACCTTGGCGGTGTCCGGGCGCTCGATCAGCCCCACCTCGGTCACGATCCCGGCGACGAGCTCCGCGGGCGTCACGTCGAAGGCGGGGGAGTAGACGCGGACACCCTCGGGCGCCGTGCGCGTGCCGAAGCCCTCGGTGACCTCCTCCGGCGCGCGCTCCTCGATCGGGATCAGCCCGCCGTGGGCCAGGTCGGGATCGAAGGTCGAGAGCGGCGCGGCGACGTAGAACGGCACGCCGTGGCGCGCCGCGAGCACGGCCACGGAGTAGGTGCCGATCTTGTTGCAGACGTCCCCGTTCCGCGCGATGCGGTCGGAGCCGACGATCACCGCATCGATCCGGCCCTCGAACATCACGCGGCCCGCCATGTTGTCGGTGATCAGCGTGACGGGGACGCCGGCCTGCATGAGCTCCCACGCGGTCAGGCGCGCGCCCTGAAGCAGCGGGCGCGTCTCGTCGGCGTAGACCTCGACCTGCTTGCCCTGCTCGTGCGCGACGTAGATCGGTGCGAGCGCCGTGCCCATGCCGCCGGTCGCGAGCGCGCCGGCGTTGCAGTGGGTCAGCACGGTCCAGCCGTCCTGCACGATCTTCGCGCCGTGCTCGCCGATCCGGCGGCAGGTGTCCTTGTCGCCTGTGTGGATGTCGGCGGCCTCCTCGAAGAGCCCTGCGAGCAGCTCGTCCCCGGACCTGCCGGCGGCGTGCTCGCGCTCGGCCCGAGACCGCATGCGCTTCAGGGCCCAGAACAGGTTGACGGCCGTCGGGCGCGACTCCGCGAGGCGCTCGCACGTCGCCGTGGTCGCGGCCAGGACCTCGTCGGCGCTCGCGCCGAGGGGGTGCTGCGTGCCGAGCAGCACGCCGTAGCCCGCG
>CAYGPA010000734.1:0-1859 GCA_964351535.1 uncultured Planctomycetaceae bacterium | reverse complement strand
CGCCCCCGCGCAGGCCGTCGAGCAGGTTCGAGAGCGTCAGCGGCGAGATCCCGATGGCGTAGGCGGAGAGGCACAGCGCCGAGCGCTCGGCCAGGAGCCCGCCGCAGGCCTCCAGGAGGTCGGCGATGCCCGACGAGAACTCCCAGGTCTCGCCGCGCGGACCGCGCCCGTGGTGCGGGGGGTCGAGGAAGACGAGCTCGTAGCGCTCGCCGCGACGGACCTCGCGCCGCGCGAAGGCCAGGGCGTCCTCGAGCAGCACACGCATGGCGTCCTCGCGCAGGCCCGAGGCCACCAGGTTCTCGCGGGCCCAGCCGAGCGAGGTCTTGGACGCGTCGACGTGCGTCACCCGGTAGCCCGCCTGCAGGCCGGCGATCGACGCCGCGCCGGTGTATCCGAACAGGTTCAGGAGGCGCGGGCTCTCGACGCCGAAATCCAGGCGCGCGAGCCAGTCCCAGTTCGCCGCCTGCTCGGGGAAGAGCCCGACGTGCTTGAAGGAAGTCGGCCGCAGCACGAAGCGCGCGTCGCGCCAGCCGACGGTCCAGGACTCGGGAACGACGCCGTCGGTCGACCGCCACGAGCCGCTGCGGCCTCCGCTGCGGGGGTCGCGCTCGAAGAGGAGGTCGCACGCCTCCCAGATCGCGCGCGGCTCGCGCGGACGCCACAGGGCCTGCGGGTCCGGGCGCCGCAGGACGCGGGGCCCGAAGCGCTCGAGCTTCTCGCCGTTGCCGGAATCCAGCAGCGCGTACTCGGGGAACTCGACGGGATCGAACACGGAGGCCCGCATCGTAAGGCCCCGGGCCGTCGCTACCATGTCCGGCCCGTGGACTCCGCCCCCCGATCCCGAGAGCCCTGCCTCCCCCCGCCCGACTCCCCGGAGTCGCGCGCCGCGCGCGCGCAGGCCGACGAACCGACCGGACACACCGGCCGGGGGACGACGCGTGTGGGCTCGGTCCCCTACCTGGTCGCGCGCCCGCTGGACGCGGGTCTCGGCGACGAGGCGCGGATCGAGCTCGTGCACGACGTCCCCGCGCGGCTCGTCGAGGGCCTGCGCACGGGTCGGCTGGACGTGGCGCTCGTCAGCTCCATCGAGCTGTTCCGGCGACCGGGCTACCGCTACGTCGACGGCCTGGGCGTCTGCGGACGCGGGCAGGTCTCCAGCGTGCGCGTGTTCCTGCGCCGACCGCTGGAGGACGTCCGCACCCTCGCGCTCGACCCCGCGAGCCGCACCGCGGCGACGCTCGTTCAGATCGTCCTGGGACCCGACGTGGATCCCGCGCGCGCCGAGCCGGTGCGCTTCCTCGAGGTGCCCGCCGGCGAGGACCCGCGCGCGGTCGACGCGGACGGCTGGCTGCGCATCGGCGACCGCGCCCTGCAGGAGGCGCTCGAGCTCGAGCACGAGCCGTGGTTCGACCCCTGCGCCGCTTGGACGCGCGCCACGGGCCTGCCCTTCGCCTTCGCGGTGTGGATCGTCGCGCCCGGCGTGCAGCTCGACGAGGAGACCCTGGCGGCCTTCACTCGCGCGCGCACTCGCGGCGCGGACGAGCTCGCCGAGCGCGCGCGCAGCGGAGCGCGCGACATGGGCCTTCCGGAGGAGTTCGTACGGCACTACCTCTCGACGGAGTGCTTCTACGATCCCGGAGCGCAGCTCGCACCGGCCCTGCGCAAGTTCCGCGACGCCGCCGCGCGTCGTTCGCTCTGCAACCCCGACCTCGACCCCGAGCCCCTGCCATGTCCCCGCGCCTGATCGACGCCGATCGCTGCCCGCACTGCCGCGAGCCTCTTCCGCAGCCGCTGCCGCGGGTCTGCGAGAAGTGCGGCGGCTCCCTCCAGCAGCGCTACCTGCGCGCCGGCTGCCTGTC
>CAYGPA010000733.1:0-1864 GCA_964351535.1 uncultured Planctomycetaceae bacterium | reverse complement strand
CGGCCCACAAGCGCGGCTGGGACGAGCGCTGGGAGGAGTTCTCCGACTGGGCCGAACGCGGCAAGCGCGCCCACGCGGAGCTCGTCGCGCTCGTGGACGCCGACACCGACGCCTTCAACGAGCTCATGGACGCCTTCCGCCTGCCGAGCGGCAGCGACGAGGAGAAGCAGCAGAAGGACGCCGCCGTCCAGGCCGCCACGCTGCGCGCGATCGAGGTCCCGTTCCGCGTCATGGAGGTCGCGCTCGAGTCCATGGACGTCGCGCTCGCCATGGTGTCCGAGGGCATGCCCAGCAGCATCTCCGACGCCGGCGTGGGCGCCGTATGCGCCCGCTCGGCCGTCCTCGGCGCCTACCTGAACGTCCGCATCAACTCGAAGGACCTCACCGACTCCGGCGCCCGCCGCGACTTCCTCGACCGCGGCGCCGAGATCCAGCGCCGCGCGCGCGAACTCGAAGGACGCATCCTTGACGTCGTCTCGGAGAAGGTCGACGCGAAGGGCGACGCCTGACACCTGCGCCCCCCGGGCGCAGGTGTCAGGCGAGCGCCCCTCGGGGCGCCACTAGGACGTCGACGAATTGCCGGAGCGAGGCGGAGTCTGCCCGCGCTCGAACCTCGACTGCCAGACCATCATGATGAGGGCCAGCGCCGCCAGGGCGACCAGCATGCCGAAGAGCCCCCCCCGCAGCATGCCGACGATCTCGCGCAGCGCGAACCGCGTCGTGCTCTCGTCCGGCGGGGACCAGAGGCTGAAGAACAGCACGGAGAGCAGCAGCGCGGCGCTGAAGAAGCGCGTCCAGAACCGTGCTCGATGCTCGGCGCCGCAGATCTCGACCAGGATCTGATTCAGGGGACGCTGGACGCACAGCAGCGTCGCGAGCGCGAGGGCGAACAGCAGGCCGAGGCCCAGGAAGAATGCTTGGATCGGCTCCATGGAGTACTCCGTCGACAGCAAGGGGAAACGCCGGGGGTGAACCCGAAGCTCGAGGCTGCACCCGAGCCTAGGGCACCATCGAGATTGAAGTTTCAGTAATTCGTGAAACTTTGGGCGTCCGATCCGAGCCGCGCCACCGGAGGATGGACGCTGCCGACCGATCCGCGCGGGTCGGCGCGCCCCGAGGCGGCCCGCCGCGAGGCCCTCGACCCGGGTGAGCCCATCGGACCCTCCGCACGGTCGCCGGCCGTCACCTGGAGAGAACTCCCGCGAATCGCGGGCGTGAAGGCCGACGCCTGGGGCGCCCCGACCCCCGCACGGTCTACAATCCCCGCGTGCAGGAACGCGACGTCGTCATCGTCGGCTCGGGGCCGGCCGGCACCTCGACCGCCGCCGCGCTGGTCAAGGCCGATCCCGCGCTGGCGGCGTCGGTCGTCGTGCTCGAGAAGGAGACGCACCCGCGGCCCAAGCTGTGCGGCGGCGGCGTGACGCACCGCGGCGAGCGCGCGCTGCGGCGCGTCGAGCTCGCGGCCGACGTGCCGTCGGTCTGGATCGACCGCGTGCAGTTCTGGTTCGACGACGATCCGGTGACGATCGACCGTCCCGGGCGGCTGCGCATCATCCGCCGCGACGAGTTCGACGCCGCGCTGGTCGCCGGCGTGCGCGCGAAGGGCGTCGAGGTGCGTGAGGGCGAGCGCGTCGTCGGTATGCGCCGCGAGGGCGACCGCATCGCCGTCGAGACGACCGCGGACACGTACCTCACGCGCGTGCTGGTCGGCGCCGACGGCGCCAAGGGGCCCGTGCGCTCGACCTTCGTGCCCGAGGAGCGCTCGCGCGTCAGCCGCCTGGTCGAGGTGCTCGTGCCCTGCGACGGCGACACGCTCGAGCACCGCGAGAAGCTCGCGGTGTTCGACTTCCGGCCGCTGAAGCGC
>CAYGPA010000732.1:0-1875 GCA_964351535.1 uncultured Planctomycetaceae bacterium | reverse complement strand
CCTGGCGACGCGGCGCCTTGCTCGCGCTCGTCGCGACCGGCGCGTCCCTCCTCGGCGCCGAGACCTGGCTGCGCGCGCGCACCGGCGTGTTGCCCCGTCCGTACGCACTGTTCGAGGCGCGCGCCGACTCGTACCGCAACCTGCCCGGCCACGAGCTGGCCGTGTGGCGCGGCGGGCGACCGATTTCACTGCGGACGAACTCCCACGGCCAGGCGGGCCCCGAGACCACGATCGACCGTCCGTCCGGCGTGCGCCGCGTGGCCGTCCTCGGCGACTCGTTCACCTACGGGCTGTGGGCCAGCGACGTCGACCACTCCTTCGCGGGCGTCGCCCGTCGCCGGCTGCGGCCGGTGGGCGTCGAGCTCCTGAACTTCGGCGCCTGCGGCTTCACCTTCGACGACCACCGCGTCGCGCTGGAGGAGGACGCGCTCGCGTTCGAGCCCGAGATCGCGCTGATCTGCACGTTCAACGGCAACGACTTCTGGGAGGCCTGGCTCGGTCCCGAGCGCAATCGCGTCGTCGACGGGGTCCTCGTTCCGAACGTCGAGCACCACCGCGAGCGCATCCCGGCCGACCTCTTCCGCCTGCCCCACGGCCGCATCGTGCGCTGGGCCGAGTCCCCGCTGGGCCGGGTGGCGCTCTACCACGCGGCGCACAAGATGTTCGCCGGCTCGGCCGAGGCGTGTCCGCCTCCGCCGCCGCTCGTGATCGACGAGGAGTTCCTCGAGCCCGAGCACTTCTACGCCTTCCCGCTGTGGAGTCTCAAGGAGCCTCCGGCGGTCGTGCACGAGGCCTCGGCGGCCGCGCTCGGCTCCCTCGACGAGCTGCTCGACGCCTGCGAGAGCCGCGGCATCACCCCGGCCGTGGTCGCGATTCCCTACGCGCGCCAGGTCAGCGTCCGCGACGTCGTCGGGGCGGAGCACGACCTGCGCCTTCCGCAGCGCCACGTCGAGGAGCTCTGCCGTCGCCGCGGCGTGGCCTACCTCGACCTCATGCCGCCGCTGCGCAAGACGCTGCGCGAGGAGCCCGACCGGCCGCTCTACGTCGACGGCGACACGCACTTCAGCGACGCGGGCCACGCCGTCGCGGGGGAGCTCGTGGCCCGGTTCCTCGGCGCGCTGCTCGCCGACACCGTCGCGCTGCGCTGACGCACCGCGGGAGGGGACCGCGCGGCCGGTCGGGCGTCCTCGACGGCCGGCCTGCATCCGCTCGGAAGGGCCCGTCGAAGTCCCCTGCATGAGGACCAAGACCCCCGTGCGGACCGCTCCGATCGCCGGCGAGCGCTCGCTGCTCTCCGCCCTGCTGCTCCTGCTCGCCGGCTGTGCCTCGCACGCGCCGCTGCCCGTGGTCGAGGACCTCGAGCTCGAGCGCTTCATGGGCGACTGGTACGTGCAGGCGCACGTGCCCGTCGGCTCCGAGAAGCACGCCTACAACGCCGTCGAGTCCTACGCGCGGGGCGAGGACGGCCGCATCCTGACGAGCTACGTGTTCCGGGAGAAGGGCTTCGACGGCGACCTCGAGGTCCTGGAGCCCGTCGGCTTCGTCAGCGACCGCTCGACCGCCGTGTGGGGCATGCGCTTCCTCTGGCCGTTCAAGGCCGAGTACCTCGTGGCCTTCGTCGACGAGGCCTACACGGAGACGATCATCGCGCGCACGAAGCGCGACTACGCCTGGATCATGACGCGCGCGCCGGAGATCTCCGACGAGCGCCTGGCCTTCCTGACCGCGCGCCTGGCCGAGCTGGGCTACGACACGCGCGAGCTGCGCCGCGTCCCGCAGCGCTGGCCCGACCCCGGACACCCGGTGAGCCGCGCCGGCGGTTCGCTCGCCACGTTCACGCGCCAGTAGCCAGCCGCGGCGGCGGCGCGGGCTAGC
>CAYGPA010000731.1:0-1885 GCA_964351535.1 uncultured Planctomycetaceae bacterium | reverse complement strand
GGAAGGACCCCGCACGAGGGGTCGAGGGCCCGAGCGGCGGGTAGCCGCAGCGGGCGGAGCAGAGGCCCCGTCAGGGGCCGGCGCGGAGCCCGCTGCGGGCGCGGCTCGGCAGGGCCGGCGTCGAGCCGGGAAGGGGCGCGGTCGTGGCAGGGGCTACGGGCGACGCTTCACGCCGGACGAGCGGCGCGCGGCGGTGGAGGCCTTCGTGAAGGCGGGCCGGACGCGCAAGGACTTCGCGAAGCTGTGGGGCTGCTCGCCGTCGAGCCTGGACAAGTGGCTGAAGGCGTACCGGGCGGGCGGGCCGAAGGCGCTGGAGGCGAAGCCGAAGGGCAAGCGCGGTCCGCGGCCGGCACAGCGCACGGTGCCCGAAGCCGTGCGCGAGGAGGTCGTGCGCACGCAGGCGGCGAATCCGCACTGGGGCCTGCGGCGCATCCGGGACTTCCTGCTGCGCTTCCGCGGTGCGCGCATCAGCGAGGGCACGGTGCGCAACGTCCTGCGCGAGCGGGGCGTGCAGCGACCCGCGCCGCCGCAGCGCCGCCCACGCCGCCGGGCCTCCCCGCCGCGGCGCTTCGAGCGCGCGCGACCCGGCGAGATGTGGCAGTCGGACATCACGAGCTACGTGGTGCCGCGCTCGGGCCGGCGGGTGTACCTGACGGTCTTCCTGGACGACCACAGCCGCTTCGTGGTGGCGTGGGCGCTGAAGAGCGCGCAGCGCGCGGACCTGGTGATCGACCCGCTGCTGGAGGGCATCGCGCGCTTCGGCAAGCCGCGGGAGGTCTTGACCGACCAGGGTCGGCAGTACTTCGCGTGGCGCGGGAAATCGGCCTTCCAGAAGCTGCTCGCGCGCGAGGGCATCGACCACGTCGTGTCGCGCACGCACCACCCGCAGACCCTGGGCAAGTGCGAGCGCCTCTGGAAGACGGTGTTCGAGGAGTACTGGGAGCGGGCGAAGCCGGAAGACCTGGCGGACGCCACGGAGCGTCTGGGCCACTACTTCGCGCACTACAACTTCTTCCGGCCGCACCAGGGGATCGGCGGCGCGGTGCCGGCGGACCGCTTCTTCGGGGCGGAGAGCGCGCTGCGCACGAACCTCGAGGCGCGCCTGTGCGCGGACGAGCTGGCGCTGGCGCTGGAGCGCCCGCCGCGGCAGCCGGTCTACCTCTTCGGGCAGATCGGCGACGACAGCGTGTCCCTGCACGGCGAGCAGGGGCGGCTGGTGATCCACACCTCCGACGGGAAGCGGCGCGAGCTCGAGCTGGCCGAGCTGGGCGCGCCGTCGGGCAACGCAGCGGGCCAGCAGCAGCAACCTGGAGACGAGCACGATGCAAGCAACGGACGAGCAGACGGCGCAGCCGCAGCAGCCGACGAACGGAACCGCAGCGCCGCGGCGACGGCGCAAACGCACGGGCCGCAAGCGGACGGTGTTTCAACCGCCGGAGCGCCCGGCGCTGGCGGTGCGCGAGCTGTGGAAGCAGGCCAGCGAGGAGGAGCGCAAGCGCGCGCACGAGCTGGGGATGCGCATGCTGGAGTACTGGCTGGGGAAGAAGACGCGCGCGGAGCTGTCGGAAGAGCTGGGGCTGCCGGGCGTGCGCATCTACCAGCTCAGCCAGCAGGCGGTGTCGGGTATGCTCGCCGGGCTCTTGAAGCAGCCGCGACGGCGTGGAGGCGCCGTCGCGCAGGCGGAGCCGACGCCGGGCACGGACCCCGCGGCGCTGAAGAAGCGCATCCGCGAGCTGGAGGTGCAGCTGTCGCGGACGGAGGACCTGGTGCGCGTCCTGCGGACGGCCCCGTGGGCCAAGCAGGCGGCCACGCCGTCGCAGGACGGAGCGGGCGCGAGGAGGACGCGGCGTGCAGGGAAGAAGCGCAGCGCGAAACGCCAGACCGC
>CAYGPA010000730.1:0-1891 GCA_964351535.1 uncultured Planctomycetaceae bacterium | reverse complement strand
GACGGCCAGGTTGTCGATCCGCGTCACGTTGCCGAAGGCGGGGGTGCCGACGGGCATGCCCTCCTGGACGACGATCGTCACGGTGACACCGTTCGCGAGCGCGTGCGCCGCCAGCGCACAGATGACGCCGGCCGTTCCACAAACGCGCTGCAGCATGCGTTCCATCGAGTCCTCCTTGGTTGGCTTCGTGATGAACACGTCCACCTTAGAAGGGTCCCGGAATTCCGACAAGGTGACGCGGCACGGATACGGGGTCGGGCGCCGCGGTCAGGGAGCGCGGTAGACCGGCACGCCCTGCTCGTCGAGGATCGAGAGCGTGACCGGCAGCTCGGTGGCCTCCCCCGAAGCGGGATCCGTGGCCGTCCCGGCGCCCAGCAGCGCGCGCAGGGCTCCACGTCCGTCGAAGAGCGAGAGCTGCGGGCCCGCGCGCGTCGCGCCCAGCGCGAGCTGCGGACGATCCTCGGCGTCGAGCAGCACGAGGCCGGCTCCCGTGCCCGGCGCGAGCCCCAGCTGCATGCGCCGGTGCTTCTGGGCGTCGTAGAAGACGAGCCGCGGCTCGCCGGCCTCGTCCAGCTCGAGCACCGCGCGCGCACGGCCCTCCGCGTCGCGCAGCGCGATGCTCTCGGCCACCACGCGCGTCGAGCGCTGGCCAGCCCAGGCGAGGCCCAGCGCGAGGGCGGCGAGAATCATGGCGATCGTCGCCCGCAGCTTCAGGCCGCGGATCTCGGCGGTCAGGGCGGTACTCGAGGGGTTCTTCGCAGGCATGGGGATCCTCGACTCGTGGAAGGCTCGGGAGCGCTTCCGCCTTCTTGCCTGATTCGTGGGTAGCGCGCGAGAGTCGGCCGCTCTCTACAGGGTGCCGGTTGCGGACCTCGCCGGAGGCGCCGGGACTACTTCGCCGCCTCGGTGATCTCGATCATGCGCTCCATCGAGAGGCGCGCCTGCTGGATCAGCTCGGAGCGTTCCGCGTCGTCCAAACGGTCGCGGGCCGCGGTGCGTTCGTCGACGTTGTCGCCGGCGTAGACGCGGTTGATGTCGGGCGGGGTGCCCTTGCGCAGGAGGTCGAGCATGCCGGCGAGGTGCGGGGGGTCGTTGCGGCTCATCGTGGCGCAGCCGCAGCCGGCGCTCTCGAAGGAGCGGTCGGGGATGTCGGCGAGGTGCATGATCTCGACGCCGCGCTGGCGGCCCTGCTCGCGCGCGTTGCGCACGAAGTGGCCCTCGGTGCCGATGACGAGCTTGTCGCCGGGCTTCGCCTCCATCACGGCGTTCCAGAGGAAGTGCGTGCTGCCCTGCCCGTCGGCGGCGCGGACGACCTCGATGGGGGACTCGGGGTGCACGAGGACCTTCCAGCCGCGCTCCTTCCACCAGTGGACGTGCTCGGCGGAGAAGACCGTGTGCACGCCGCAGTAGGAGCCCCACAGGATCATCTCGGCGGCGTCCAGCGCGGCGAGTCCGCCCTCGACGGCGCCGTCGTCGACGTGGATCGCACCGAGCTGCGGGTCCGGAAGCGCGACCACCTTCGACAGGTCCATGCTGAGCCGGTCGGCGGTGTTGCGGCCCAGGTGCTGGTCGGGGACGAAGAGGATCTTCTTGCCCTGCTTGCGCGCCCAGTCGACGACGAGGTGCGCGTTGGAGCTGGTGCACACCGCGCCCCCGGTGCGTCCGGCCAGCGCCTTCAGGCGGCCGGACGTGTTCATGTACGCGACCACCAGCAGGTCGTCGCCGTAGCGCTCGATCAACTGGTCCGCGACCGGCAGCACCATCCAGTCCTTGGCCAGCATCTCCATCGTGCAGCCGGCCTTGGGATTGGTGATCCACACCGACTGGTCGTCGTTCGCGAGGATCGCGATGGCCTCGGCCATGAAGTGGACGGCGGACTCGACGATGACCT
>CAYGPA010000729.1:0-1892 GCA_964351535.1 uncultured Planctomycetaceae bacterium | reverse complement strand
CTCGAGCCGCTGGTAGAGCTGCGCCGTGGCGCGCACGTCGCGCAGACAGTACTCGCCGATGTCCTCGATGCGCCCTTCGCGGTACGCGCGGCCGACCTGGCTACCGTCGATCGAGCCCTTGGGGCTCTCGATGTCGAAGCGCCGGCACCAGTAGTCGAGGCTGAAGCTGTCGCGCGACGCGCCCTGGAACGTCAGCACGTCGTAGAGGTCGCAGTGCGCCGAGATGTCGTAGCGGTACGGCACGAGGTTCGACGTCGGAGCCAGGCCGAGCTGGGCCGAGCGCACCATCAGGATCGGCCCGTCGTAGCCGCGGCCGTTGTAGGAGACCAGGCGCAGGTTGCGCCCGGCGACGACCTCCCAGAACTTCTCGAGGACCTCGCGCTCGTCGCCGCGGAAGATCTGCGAGCCGGGAACCTTCTCCCACGTGCGCTGGGCCTCGGACGGGCCCTCGAGCAGGATCAGGCCGCGGTCCTCCTCGACCAGCCACATGCCGATCGCGATGACCTTGCCGAGGCCGGGGTAGAGCGCCATGCGCTCGGGCACCCCCTCGCGCGCCTCCGGCGTGCGCGCCCGGTTCAGCAGGTAGCCGCGCGTGATCTCGTCGACGTCTTCCCAGGGGAAGCCCGCGACCTCGATGTCGAAGACGATGGTGGGCAAGGGACCGTGGCGGGCACCTGGTGGCGCGCCGCCCGACGAGTATACGGAAGCTCGCCGTCGGGGCGCCCGGCACAAAGAGCGAGAGCCCGGGGTGGGGAGACCCGGGCTCTCGCGAGAGGGGCGCGGCGGGGGCGGAGCCGCGCTGCTGGGGGGAGAGTCAGGACGGGAGCGGCTCCTGGACCCGCGAGCGCGCGCGGCGCCCGAGGAGGATCGCGGCGGCGATCGCGACCAGGAACCAGAGCGTGCCCGACAGCACGTCGCGCGGGTCCGGCGGCCCCGGCGGCGGAACGCCGATCGTGTTGCACGAGCCGTGGTCGGCCGTGATGCCTGTGAACGTGAACGCGTCGACGGCCAGGTCCGCCTGGTTCGTCGTCAAGTCCATGACGAGGATCGACACGTCCCCCGTGGCGAGCGCCGGCGAGGACACCATGAGCGTCATCGGATCGACGAGCGTGATGGAGGGAGCGAGCGTGCCCCCCATGCCGGAGTCGGAGTCGACGCCGAAGCGCACCGTCGTGTTGGCGTTGAAGTTCGTTCCGCTGATCGTGACCATCGTGCTCTCGCCGGCGGAGCCGGAACTCGGCGACACGTTCGTGATCGTCGGGTCCGCCTGGGCCACGTAGCTGAAGGCCGAGGTGGCCATGCCGCCGCCGGTGTTGATCACATCGAGGGCGTAGGGACCGCCGGCGACGCCGGGGTTGGTCACCACGTCGAGCGTCATCGAGTCCACGAACGTCACGTTGGTCTGGTTCACGCCGTCGATCCGCACCACGACCCCGGCCGCGAAGTCGGCGCCCTTGATGCGCATGGGCGTGCCTCCGGCGGCGTCGCCGGCGACCGGGAAGACGCTGGTCACCGCGGGCTGCACGACGGCCTGGAAGCCGCCTCCCAGGCGTCCCTCGACACCGGTGGCGTCCATCACGACCACGTCGTGCGTGCCGTTGGTCGTGACGTCCGTCGTGAGCGTGATGGAGTTCGAGCTCACGACCGTGGCCTCGGCCCCGTCGCGATAGATCTGGTTGCCGATGATGACCCGGGCGCCGGAGTTGAAGCCGGTTCCCGTGATCGTGACCGGTGTGCCGCCGGCGCCCGGGCCCGAGCTCGGGTTCACGTTGGTCACGACCGGATTCGGCGGAGTGAACTCGAGAGCCGAGGGCAGCACGTCGGTGAACTGCGCCAGGCTGTCGAGCACGATCAGGTCGGCGTGCCCGGGGGGGTGCCCCATGGGCACGGTG
>CAYGPA010000728.1:0-1924 GCA_964351535.1 uncultured Planctomycetaceae bacterium | reverse complement strand
AGGGCGAGCCGATCGTCGACCACCCGTCGCACGCCTTCAACACCTTCAGCCTGTCGGGCATGGACCTCTTGTTGATGAACAACTACATCGTCACCGACAAGGCCAAGAAGAAGATCGCCGAGACCAAGTTCGTCCTCCGTCACGAGGGCGACACCATCACCGAGCTCGTCAGCTAGCAGCCCCACCTCATGAGAGCCATCAACGTCGTCCTGGCGATCCTCGTCAGCCTTCTCATGGGACTCCTCGTCTTCGAGGGCGGCCTACGCCTCCTGGGCATGGGCCCGCCGAAGACGCGCCTCGAGCCCCACTCCCAGCTCGGCTGGCAGCTCGTTCCGAACTCGCAGGGCAGCCGCAAGGTCCTCGGGACCTCGTACACCGTCGAGTTCCAGATCAACTCCGATGGACTCCGCGACGACGAGCTGGCCTCCAAGGCGAAGCCCGCCGACACGTTCCGCGTCGTGATGCTCGGCGACTCGTTCACGCAGGGCTTCTCGGTGAACCGCGCGGATCTCTTCGTCGACCAGCTCGAACACTGGTGGCAGGCCGAGGGCCGCAAGGTCGACGTGATCAACGCCGGCACCGAGGGCTACTCGACCGACCAGCAGGTCGCCTGGCTGCTCGAGAACGGGGACGCCTACCAGCCCGATCTGGTGCTGCTCTTCCCCTACGAGAACGACCTCTACTGGAACAGCCAGCTCACCTACGCCGGAGGCCAGGCCAAGCCCCTGTTCCGCGCGGACGGCGCGCTCGCCACCGGCGAGCTCGAGCCCCCCGCCGAGAAGTCGTGGACCGAGAGGGTCGCGACCCTGCGCCTCTTCGCCGGACGCCAGCAGCAGGACCAGGGCTTCTTCTTCACGCCCGAGGGCGGCAAGCGCCCGATCCTGCGCGAGTTCGGCGCCGCGCTCCAGCCGGCGCCCGACTTCATGGCCGACGCCTACGCGCGCACGGCCGGAGCCCTGACGGCCCTGCGGAGGAAGTGCGAGGAGCTCGGCGCCACCTGCGTCGTCGCGCCGATCCCGTCGCACAGCGTCGTGGATCCCGAGTACGCCGCCAGTTTCGCGCGCGGCGCCCTGGGGCTCGAGAGCACCGACGCCTTCGCGCCCGAGAAGCCGGTCGACGACTTCCTGCGCCTGGCCGACGAGGCCGGACTGGCCACGCTGGACGCCCGCTCGACGCTCAAGGCCATGCAGCGCGGCGGGGACGAGCTCTACTACCAGCGCGACTGGCACCTCAACGCCGCGGGCAACCGCGCGCTCAGCTCCTTCCTCCACGACGAGCTCGACAAGCTCGACGCGTTCGGCTCCCGCAAGGCGGTCAACGCCGTGGCTCAGCTGCCCACGCCCCCCGGCGAGGGCGGCATCCCGACCTGGATGATCGTGTTCGGCGTGCTGTGGGTCGCGCTCTCCACGCTCTACATCGCCACGTACCGCGACGAGCCCGTCTGGCAGCCGCCGATCAAGGTCGGCCTGCTGCTCGCGAGCGTCTTCACCATCGTGCTGGGCGGCGGAGCGTTGATCGCCAAGCTGCCTCCCTCGGTCTCCTCCGTCGTCGGTGTGCTGATCGTCATCGGCATCCTCGGCTTCGTCGCCTACAAGCTGGGCGCGCGCCTGTTGACCATCAGCGAGCTGCTCAAGGCCTTCACCCTGCGCGGACACTGGTACCTGATGCCGCTCGTCGTCGTGCTCCTGACCGTCGGCAGCCTGCTGGTCGTCGCCGCGAGCTCGCCGCTGGTCGCCCCCTTCATCTACACGCTGTTCTAGTCGACCCCCCCGAGGCTTTTCGAGATGGGCAAGTTCCTCAAGGAAAACTGGATCTGGATCGTCGCGCCGATCGTGCTGGTCGCGGTCCTCCTGGTCGTGGTCGCCATGATGGGCGGCGACGACGAGGCCGCTCCCTTCATCTACAACATCTTCTAGCGCGGCCG
>CAYGPA010000727.1:0-1942 GCA_964351535.1 uncultured Planctomycetaceae bacterium | reverse complement strand
GCGGGCGCCTTCTTCGCGGGCGGCGGGGTCGGTTCGACCGTGTCGTTCGCCTTCTCGGTGAGTCCGAGGTCCTCGGCCGTCGTCGCCTTGGGAACGAGCTTCTCGCGCAGCGAGCGGTCCAGCTCCTTGGCCAGCTCGACGTTGTCGCGCAGGAACTGCCGCGCGCGCTCGCGGCCCTGGCCCAGGCGGATCTCGCCTTCCTTCGGGTGCTTGAGCGACATCCACGTGCCCGACTTCAGCACCAGCCCCTCGGCCAGACCGATGTCGATCAGGTCGCCTTCGTAGCTGATGCCACGGTCGTAGAGGATGTCGAACTCGACCTTGCGGAACGGCGGTGCGACCTTGTTCTTGACCACGGTGACCTTCGTGCGGTTGCCCACGACCTGGTCGCTGTCCTTGATCTGGCCGATGCGGCGGATGTCGAGGCGCACCGACGAGTAGAACTTCAGCGCGCGCCCGCCGGTCGTCGTCTCCGGGCTGCCGAACATGACGCCGATCTTCTCGCGGATCTGGTTGATGAAGATCACGAGGCACTTCGAGCGCGAGATGGCGGCCGTCAGCTTGCGCATGGCCTGGCTCATCAGGCGCGCGTGCAGACCGACGAAGCTGTCCCCCATCTCGCCCTCGATCTCCGCGCGCGGCACGAGCGCGGCCACCGAGTCGACCACGACCACGTCCACGGCGTTGGAGCGCACCAGCGTCTCGACGATCTCGAGCGCCTGCTCGCCGCTGTCGGGCTGGCTGACCAGCAGATCGTCGAGGTCCACGCCGAGCTTGCGGGCGTAGGCGGGGTCCAGGGCGTGCTCGGCGTCGACGAAGGCGCAGATACCGCCTTCGCTCTGCGCGTTCGCGATCACGTGCAGCGTGAGCGTCGTCTTGCCGGAGCTCTCCGGCCCGAAGATCTCGACCACGCGACCGCGCGGAAGCCCCTTGCCGCCGAGGGCCAGGTCGAGCGCCAGGGAGCTCGTGGAGACACCCTGGACCTCCTGCAGCAGTCCGGCGGTGCCGAGGCGCATGATCGAGCCGTCGCCGTGGTTCTTGTGGATCTCCGCCAGCGCGGCGTCGAGCGCCTTGCTCGAGTCCTTCGCGCCGCTGGACTTGGCGGTGGCCTTCGAGCTGGGCTTCGTCGGGGACGGCGTCATGATTCGGATCTCTCGGGTGCGGGACCTGTGTTGGAGGTGGAGGGCCGCCTCGGGTGCGGAGAACGCGCGGCGCGGCGCGGCAAGGGCGCATCGTAGCCCGCGGTCGGTTCCGTTTGAAGCGGTGCGGAGCGGTGGCGGCACGGCTCCGCCGTTCTCCCGGACCGGCCCGCGGCCGATCGGTTGCAAACCGCGTTCGGGTTTCTCTTCCGCCTCACGCCAGGCCGAGCGAAAAGCGCTCCTGCACCTCGTAGGCGCGCGCGGAGGACCCGCTCCCGCGCTCGCTCGCGGGCAGGCTGCGGACCAGCGCGAGCGCCCCCGGCGTCCACGGAATCTCCAGGGGCTCCGCGTAGAGGGCGGGCGGCACCCGAGAGCCCGCGGACCCGGCCGGCCGGTCGGACCCGCCGGAGCCAGCCGGCCGACCCGGCCGCGCCCCGCGCACGCGGGCCAGCGTCACGTGCGGCGCCCACGGCCGGCTCTCGGGCTCGAATCCCGCGCCCGTGACGGCGGCCTCGATCGCGGCCTGCAGCGCGCGGAGCGGCACCAGGCCCGCACCGCCGACTCCGGCCCACAGGACTCGCTCGGCTCCGGGCCGCGGAAAGCACCCGAAGCGGTCGAGGACGAGTTCCGGCGCCGCGTGGCCCGCGGCCGCGCCGCAAGCAGCCTCCCAGGCCGAGCGCCAGGCGGCCTCGGGCGGAGTTCCGAGGAAGAAGAGCGTCAGATGCAGGTCCGCGGTCGCGACCCGGCGCAGCCCGCGCGGGCCCCCTTGCCCGGTCGCGTCTCCGGTCGCGAGGCCGAGGGCC
>CAYGPA010000726.1:0-1946 GCA_964351535.1 uncultured Planctomycetaceae bacterium | reverse complement strand
GAACCACTTCTTCGACACGCCGGCGGGCGTGTTCGGCGCCGCGGGCTGGGCGCTGCGCCTGCGCGACGAGGACGGGCGCTTCTTCCTGACGGCCAAGGGGCCCAAGCGCGTCGCGGCGGAACGCGGGGCGGAGGAGCTCGTCGCGCGGCCCGAGATCGAGGTCGAGCTCGACGGGGGCGCGGCGCGCGCGATCCTGGACGGGGCGGCCGATCCGCTCGCGCCGCTCGCCGACGCGGGCCCGGTCGAGGTCGCGGCCCTCCGCAGCCTGGTGGGGGACTCCGCGCTGGGGTACGTCGGCTCGTTCCGCAACCGGCGCACGCGCGTCGGTCCCGTGTCGCTACCGGTCGAGGACACGACGGTCGAGGTCGTGCTCGAGCTCGACCGCACCGAGTTTCCCGGCGACGTCGTCCACTGCGAGGTGGAGGTCGAGATCGACGCCGCCCAGGCGCGCGCCGTGGGCCGGGCGCTCGAGGCGCTGCTCGCGCGCGCGGGCGTCACCGGACGGTCGGCTCCGAGCAAGGCCAAGCGCTTCTTCCGCGCGCTGGCCGGGGAGTCGATCGACTCGTGAGCGAACTCGCCGAACGCGCGCGCGCGCTGATGTCGCGCTACCCGGTGTTCGACGCCCACGTCGACTCGCTGCAGCGCTCGCTGGACCTCGGGCACGACCTCGGCGAGCGCACGCCGGGCCACCTGGACCTCGTGCGCGGACGCGCGGGCGGCCTCGGCGCGGTCGTGTTCGTCTGCTGGGTCGACCCGAAGTTCCTCGAGCCGAGCACCGGCGGCGCCTTCCGCCGTACGTCCGAGCTCCTGGCGGAGTTCCACGCGCTCGCGCGGCGTCACCCCGACCGCGTGGCCTTCGCGGGCAACGGCGAAGCGCTCGAGCGCGCGCGGGAGTCCGGGCGCGTCGCGGGCATCCCGGGCGTCGAGGGCGGCCACTCGATCGAGGAGGACCTCGGGAAGCTCGAGTGGCTCTTCGAGCGCGGCGTGCGCGTGCTCACGCTCGTGTGGAACAACAGCCTGAGCTGGGTCAGCTCGTGCCGCGACGAGGGGCGCGCCGGCGTGCCGCGCGGCCTGTCGGACTTCGGCCGCGACGTGGTGTCGCGCATGAACGCGCTCGGCATGGTCGTCGACCTCTCGCACGCCTCGGATCCGGCCTTCCACGACGCGCTGGAGGTCAGCTCGGCGCCCGTCCTCGCGAGCCACTCCGGCTGCCGCGCGCTCCACGACCACCCGCGCAACCTGACCGACGACCAGCTACGCGCGCTGGCGCGGCGCGGCGGCGTCGTCGGCATCGTGTTCCACCCGGGCTTCCTCGATCGCGAGGCCGCGGCCGAGGAGGCGCGCGTGCGCGGGACCGACGCGTACCAGGCGCTCGCCGCCGACAACGACACGGAGCTCTTCCTGCGCCAGTCGCAGCTGCTCGAGCGCGAGGCCGCACCGCTGGACGTCGAACGCCTGGTCGACCACGTGGTCCACGCCGCGTCGGTCGCGGGGATCGAGAGCGTCGGGATCGGCTCGGACTTCGACGGCATCCAGCGCGGGCCGCGCGGGCTCGAGGACGCCTCCTGCTACGGCTTCCTGGCGGAGCGACTGCTGGCGCGCGGGCTCTCGGACGACGACGTGCGCGCGGTGCTGGGCGGCAACGCGACCCGCGTCTTCGCGCAGGTCACGGGTCCCGGCACGCGCGCGGCGGACGAGTCGCTCGTTCCGCTCGAGAGATCGGTCGCGGGAAAAAGCGCGTAGTCGCGGGCGAATCGCGCGAGCGCGCGCCGCGGGAGGTGCCGGCGATCGGCTTCGGGGTTGCCAGGAACGCGCACTGCGGCTCTCCTGGAGCCGCGCGTCCAGCCCGGATTGTTCACGACGCGTGGATCGAAACGGCTCAACTCGGCTTCTGCTGGTGCTTTGCGAGCGCCGGCCCCGCAGGCGACCTTGTCAGGTCGTCGAGG
>CAYGPA010000725.1:359-1947 GCA_964351535.1 uncultured Planctomycetaceae bacterium | reverse complement strand
CCGTTCTCAGGCTACCCGCGAGTCTGCGTGCGCAGGTTTGGACTATGGGATGTCTGCGGCGTATCTGTTCCGCAACTCCTATACACGTACAGGCAGCGCCCGCACGCCCATATTCATGAGGTGCTCGCCGACCCGCATCAGGTCGGCGAACAGCTGGAGGTCCTCCGCCGTATAGCTCGCGTCGCTCACACGTCCCCCGCCAGCAACAGGTCGTGCAGGTGCTTGGCCGCCTGGGCGACGCGCTCGTCCGTGACGGTCATGCATTCGGCCCAGATCAGCAGCGGGTGGACCAGGGGGGGTACGCCCTTCATCTCGTACTCGTCTCCTTGGCCGTAGCGTTCGAGCAAGGTCACCTTGCCGTCGTCGTCCGGAACCAGGCCGAGTGCCTTCGCGGCCGCGGCCATGTGGCCCCGTGGGACGTGCAGCGTTGCGTAGTCCGTCCTGAGGACCCGCGTCACGAGGCCCGCGGCACGCTCGCCGCCGAGGAGGCAGTCGACCTGCCGGCGCGCCTTCTTCAGTCGCTGCTCGAGGTTGCCGGCGCCCTTCAGGTCGAGCATGCGGTAGAGGCGGGGGCGCAGCTTGTGCCGCACGACGGCTCCCCATCCTTCCGCGAAGGCACGAAGGCCCTCGGCGCGATCGCGAACGTGCCACTGCCTCTTCCCCGTCCGCTCCAGGATGCCCAGTACCTCGAGCTTCTCGCGGCCACGCCCCACGGCGCCGAGAGCGATTCCCGCGCGGGTCGCCAGCTCCTGCTGCACGACCTGGCCGGCATCGAGGTCTCTCAGAAAGACTCCCAGAAGGCGGACTTCGGTTCCGGTGAGGTTCGGACGTCTCCGGACCGGCCTTCTTCGCGCTCGACCCGTCGCGAGGACGTAGAGGCCCGGAGCTCTCAGGAACGCGTTGCCCGCGAGGTCCATGTAGGCCACGCCGTGCTCCCGCAGCTTCCGGCCGAGTTTCTCCGCGACGTGACCTCCACAAACCAGCAGGTGGCCACCACTCTCCTCGATTTCACGCGCGGCGTGGACGAGCGGGCCGAGCTGCTCGCCGCGGAGCCCCGGACGCGCTTCGAGGAAGTAGCGAACTCTCTGCCCATCGAGTCTCAGCTCCATGCTGGGGCGCTGATCCGCGTGAGCTCGCTTCGCGGCGACCAGCTTCCACTGGACCGGAAGCAACTCCTGCAGAGCCCCAACACAGGCCTCGATCAGCTCCCGCTCGGGGTGAACAAGGCCCAACCCGGCCCTGGCCGTTCGCTTTCCTCGTTCCATGGGCGCTCCGCGGGCCATCGGCGCTCCGCGGGCCACATTTTCACATCGGCAGAACTTTCACGAAACATGAAAGGTCGTCGATTCTGAAAATTCACGGCCCAGGAGAATCGCAGAGAGCGACCCCGAAGCGGAGCTCGACCGTGTGGAGCCCCTCGGCGGAGCGAGTATCCTGGCGGGCCGTAGTGCATCCCGCGGGCCCTTAGCTCAGTTGGTTAGAGCAGTCGACTCATAATCGATTGGTCCGGAGTTCGAGTCTCCGAGGGCCCACCATCGCTCCCGCGACTGTACGTCGACCGTCGTCGCTGGGGCTAACCGGTGTCCTG
>CAYGPA010000725.1:0-349 GCA_964351535.1 uncultured Planctomycetaceae bacterium | reverse complement strand
CGAGGGCCCACCACCGCGACGCTGTCGGGACGGACGCTCCCTGCGGCGTCAGGCCGCCTGGCCCGGGCCTGCCGGGCGGACGGCGCAGCGGGAGAGGTAGCCCTCGAGGCGGTTGCTCTGTTCTTCGAAGGTCGCGGGGTCGAGGGCGACGAAGTCGATGCCGTAGTGGAGGTCTTCGCCGACGAGGCGGCGTTGGCTCAGGATGCCGTCGAAGTAGAGGCGGTCGGGCAGGCCGGGGAGCGCGAAGGAGATCTGCACGCTGTCGACGTCGAGCAGCATGACCTCGGCCTCGGGGTCGGCGCGCAGGCCGACGCCGGAGTAGGAGAGGTCGTGCATGGGCAGCTTGAAG
>CAYGPA010000724.1:0-1964 GCA_964351535.1 uncultured Planctomycetaceae bacterium | reverse complement strand
CTCGAGCTCGAACGTGCCATCCGCGGCGACCGCCGCCTTGCCGCCCGCGCTGCTGACGACGACGGCTCCGCCCGCGGGTCGTCCGTGCGTGTCGAACACCCGACCGTGGAAGCTCGTGGGAACGGAGGCGGGCTCCACGTGGGGGTCCTGAACCTGGAACGAGCGGGCCGAGGATCGCGGGGAGACGAGCGCGAGGCCGGCGATCGCGAGGAGCAGCGCGAGGAGGCGACGACGGGGGAGGTGGCTCATGGCCTGTCCTTTCTGGCCCGCTGGGCCGGGGTTCACCGTCAGGACCACCTCGATGCGGCTCCATGTGCGCCGAAATCGAAATAGATGGACCCACGCTCCGCAGGGCCACGCGTCGGGCGCCCAGGAGGCCACCGCGCGTCTCGGGAGGGCGTCCGCGGGCTCAGCGCGCCCGGGCCGCGTCGTCGATCGACGCGAGGGCCGCGCGCACGTCCTCGTCGGTGGTGGCCCACGAGCTGACGCTGATACGCATCGCGCGCCGCCCGCGCCAGATCGTCGCTCCGCACCAGCACACCCCCGCGCGCTGCAGCGCCGCGATCACCGCGTCGGTGCGCGCGGCGTCTCCGAACGCGACGACGACCTGGTTCAGCACCACGTCGTTCAGCACCTCGTGACCCGCCGCGCGCAGGCCCGCCGCGAAGGTCGCGGCCTGGCGACAGTGGCGCTCGACGAGCTCGGCGATTCCGCGCCGTCCGAGGGACTTCAGCGCGGCCCACACGTCCAGCCCGCGCGCGCGGCGCGAGCTCTCGGGCGTGACGTCGATGGCCTCGGCGCGGTCGCCCTGCGGCAGATAGGCCCCGCTGATCCGGAAGGCGCTGCGCAGCGCCTCGGCGTCGCGCACGAGCGCGATCGCGCAGTCGTAGGGCACGTTCAGCCACTTGTGGGCGTCGACGGCCCAGGAGTCGGCGAGCTCCAGACCCCGGCCGAGCTCGGCGAGACGCGTCGAGGCGCGCGCCCACAACCCGAAGGCGCCGTCCACGTGCACCCACGCGCCGTGCGCCTTCACGCGCGGGACGATCTCCGCCGCCGGATCGAAGGCGCCCGAGTTCACGTTGCCCGCCTGCAAGCAGACGATGGTCGGACCCTCGAGCGCGGGCAGCGCGTCCACGCGCATACGCCCTTGATCGTCCGCGGGCACGACCACGACGCGCTCGCGGCCGAGTCCGAGCATCGCGAGGACCTTGAAGATCGTGGCGTGCGCCTCGCCGCCGACCACGACGCGGATCTCCGGAGCGCCGAAGAGCCCGCGGCGCCCGACGTCCCAGCCGACCTGGCGCAGGACGGCGTGTCGCGCCGCGGCGAGGCCGGTGAAGCTCGCCATCGTGGCGCCCGTGACGAACGTGCCCGCGCAGGACTCCGGCAGGTCCAGCGCCTGCTTCGTCCAGCGCAGCGCGGCCTGCTCGAAGCGGGCCACGCCCGGCGCGCTCGCGTGGCTGAAGGCGTTCTGGTCCCAGGCCGACGCGAGCCAGTTCGTCGCCAGCGCCGCCGGAAGCGTGCCCCCCGTCACGAAACCGAAGTAGCGCCCGCCGGCGCTCGCCACGGCGGCCGGCGAGCCGAGCTCGTCGATCCGCGCCAGAACGTCCTGCGCGTCGCTCGGCTCGTCGGGCAGCGCGCCCGCGAGCGCCTCGTCGAGTCGCGACAGCGCGGCCTCCTCGGGAAAGACCCGGCGCTCGTCGAGGCCCTCGAGGAAGACGACCGCCCGCCGCGCCGCGTCCAGGAGCAGAGTTCGAACGGCTTCGTGTTCCATCGCGGGTCGAGTCTAGCGGCGATCGCGACGCCGACTTTCGTGTCGAGTCAATGCAGGCCGCGGGGCGCGTTCGAAGCCGCGGCGAGCGGCTCGCGGCGCGCGGGCGTCGTCTTCTCGAACGTCCATGCGCCGAGCAGGGCGCCGCTCTCGCGCTCGAGTGCGCGCACGAAGTAGCGGCCCTGGAAGAACC
>CAYGPA010000723.1:0-1971 GCA_964351535.1 uncultured Planctomycetaceae bacterium | reverse complement strand
ATCCTGCTCCAGCCGCCGAACCAGCGCAACCGCCACGATGCCCACCGCGGGCCCGTCACCGCGGCACGCGGATTCACCGACTCGGGGCGGGGGCCGCACCCGCTGACGTGAAGGTTGGATGACGGCGGAGGATCGTCGCGTTCCGAACAATGTTCGCCGCTAGCATGAACTCGTCACGGGTCCGTCCCCTACACACAACGACCAAGGTATCGAATCATGCACCCTCGTCCGACAGCCGTCCTCCTCGCAGCGCTCCTCCTTGGCTCGACTCCTGCGTTCCCGTGCACCGTCTTTCTCATCGCGAGAGGCGGCACGGTGCTCGCCGGCAACAACGAAGACGCGCCGGACCCTGACAGCAAGATCTGGTTCGTCACGGAACCGGATGACGAACACCACGGACGGGTCTACTTCGGCTTCGACATCTGGTTCCCGCAGGGAGGCATGAACGAGAAGGGGCTGTTCTTCGACGGCCTCCTGCTGGGCGGCGAGAAGGACCCGCCTCCCGCCGACAAGCCGGTGTTCGAGGGGAACCTGATCGACGAGGCCATGAGGACCTGCGCGAACGTCGACGAGGTCGTGGCGCTGCTCGAGAAGTGGGATTTCGGGTACAGCTACGCCCAGTGCATGTTCGGGGATGCGCGTGGACACTCCATCGTGGTCGAACGCGACGCGGTTCATCGCAAGGAGAACGACTACCAGGTGGTGACCAACTTCAGGCTGTCACGTCAGTCCCCCGAGGAGTCCGGGTGCCGACGCTACGCAGCCGCCACGGACGCGCTCGCCAGGGCCTCGAGCGTGACGATCGACGCAGCACGAGCCGCGCTCGAGGCGTCGCAGCAACGCATCACGGTGTACTCCAACGTCTACGACCTGGTTCGCGGGAACGTCTACATCTGGTTGAACCACGACTTCGACACGGTCGTCGAGTTCAACCTGCGGCAAGAGCTCGCGAAGGGCGATCGCCGGATCGATCTTCCCCGCTTCTTCGCGGAACGGGCGGGGTGATGGTGCGCTGCCGCGGTGTCCCGCGACTTCGCAAGAGCCCGACCGGACCGGACGGCGCTCGCTGACGCGAACGCCGCGAAGCGATCACGAGCGCGCGGTGAGCAGGAGCATCGCGTGATCTTTCAGCCCTTCTCGAAAGCTCGCGTCCGATGAACCGTCGCCACCGGGACGTTCCGCGCCGGGAACGAGAGTGGCCGCGTCGACCTGCTGTCCCACGGTGGACACGGCCAGGCCCAGGTTCTCGTGCAAGGCTCCACCGGCCTCGTGCTCCGGGCTGGCAGCGAGAAAGGCGACCCAGCGGGTGTGGCCCGACGCCTCCACGCGGCCCAGCGGCTCTCTCACCTGTTCCGAGACTGCGAATCGATGTCGCAAGAGCGCTCGGTTGAACGCGGGGTACGCCCGGTTGTAGTCGACCGCGAGATCGATCATCGCAGTCAGTCGGGTCCCCAGATCGATTCCCTCCCAGCGGTCGGGGTCGATCCCGTGCGCGAAGAACGAATCGCGGGTCGTGAAGAAGCGCAGGAGGAGCTGATCGAGCAGCGCCCGCTTCGTGGGCAAGGAATCGTAGAACGACCCGATCGACGAGCGGGCGTGGCGAACCACCGTGCGGACACCCAGGTCGTCGACCTCCGTGGTTCGGAGCAGGTCTTCCGTCGCCAGGAGCAGTGCCTCTCGAGTGCTCCTTGCCCGACCCGAACCCGGAGCCGGAAAAACCAGTTGGGGGCGTGCGTGCATGGACATGATTCGCTCGGCGTCCGGTTCTGGGAGTCCTCGCTCGTCACCGACGGGACCGGGCCCGGCGGGAGAGGCTACTCGGTGTAGCCGAGGGCGCGCAGCGCCTCGGTCTGCTCCGGCGACAACTCGGGCTCTTCGCCGGCCTCGAAGCTGGCGGCGAGCTGCCGGTGCTGCTGCCAGATGCGCCAGAGCCTGCGCTGCGCCTCGGCGGCGAGCTCGGGATGGTCGCCG
>CAYGPA010000722.1:685-1976 GCA_964351535.1 uncultured Planctomycetaceae bacterium | reverse complement strand
CGCGAGGCGGGCGCGGAGGCTCCCGGCGAGAGCTGGAAGTGTCCCTCCTGCGGAGAGGAGAACGACGCGTCGTTCGACCTCTGCTGGAGCTGCCAGGAGCCGGTCCGCGCCTGAGGGCCGCGGCCTACTCCCGCAGCAGGTCGCGCACCGCGTCGATCGTGTCGATCTCCGCGGCGGACTTGTCCGCGCGGTAGCGGCGCAGGCGCGCGAAGCGCAGGGCCAGGCCGGCGGGGTACTGCGGGCTTCGCTGGATGCCGTCGAAGGCGATCTCGACGACGAGCTCGGGACGGACGTGGACCACGTGCTGCTCGACCTCGGTGGCGAGGGACTGCAGGCGCTCCGTCTGCCGGCGCAGCGTCTCGTCGGTCAGGCCCTTGAAGGTCTTGCCGAGCATCACGAAGCCGCCCGTGGACGGATCGCGCGCTCCGAGGTGCAGGTTGCTGAGCAGGCCGCGGCGCCGGCCGCTGCCCCACTCGGCCGCGAGCACGACGAGGTCGAGCGTGTGCGCGAGCTTGAGCTTCAGCCAGTTGCCGCCGCGCCGCCCCGCCTCGTAGGGCGCGTCGAGATCCTTGACCACGAGGCCCTCGTGCCCCTGATCCAGCGCGCGCTCGAAGAAGGCCTCCGCGTCGGCCTCGTCGTCGAGCACCTCGCGCGTCACGCGCCTTGCCGCGGGGACGAGGTCGGCGAGCACGCTCCAGCGCTCCGCGGCCGCGCGCTCGAGCAGGTCGTCTCCGCCGACGTGCAGGACGTCGAAGAAGAAGGGCGAGAGCGGTAGCTCGTCGCGCAGCGCGCCGACGTCGAGCTTGCGGCCGAAGCGCCGCATCGTGGTCTGGAACGGGTGCGGACGCCCGTCGGGCCGCAGCGCGATCACCTCGCCGTCGAGCACGAGCCGGTCGGCGGGCAGCTCGCGCGCCGCCTCGACGACCTCGGGGACCGCCGCCGTGACGTCGTGCAGCTTGCGCGTGAACACGCGGACGTCGTCCCCGCGCCGGTGGACCTGGATGCGCGCGCCGTCGAGCTTCCACTCGAACGCGGCACGACCGCGCTTCGCGAGCGCCTCCGCCGGCGACGGCGCGGTGCCGGCCAGCATCGGCTGGATCGGGCGCATCAGCTCCAGCCGAAAGCGCGCGAGTCCGGGCTCGCCGTCGCGCAGCGCGGCCACGGCGACGGCCGGCAGCTCGCCGCCCAGCATCACCGCGCGGCGCACGGCGGTCGCGGGCAGCTCCGAGGCCGCGGCCAGGGCCTCGATCAGCACGGCCTGCAGCGCTCCCTGCCGCACCTCCCCCACGAT
>CAYGPA010000722.1:0-675 GCA_964351535.1 uncultured Planctomycetaceae bacterium | reverse complement strand
CACGATCAAGCCGCGCAGGAAGCGCTGCTCGACCTCGGTCGCCCGCGCGAACAGCTCGGCGAGCAGCTCCTGGCGCCGCGCCTTCGATCCGGCGCCGGAGACCTCGCCGATGCGCCCGAAGACCCCGTCGACGTCCCCCAGCGACAGCGTCGCCGCCGCGGCGGGTACGACGCGCAGGTCCCGCACCGCGGCCGGCCCGAGCCCGACGCGCCCCTGGCGCAACTCGCCGACGACGAACGCGGACCCGATGGCCTGATCGTCACCCTGCAGCGAAGCGAACCACTCCGCGAGCAGCGCGACCTTCTCCTTGCGCGACCGGGTGCCCGCGACGCGCGCGCTGGTGTGGACGAGCTCGTGGAGCATCGGGCTTCGCCTCAGGCGCGCTCCACCACGGCGTTCGCGCCGTCGAGCCGCAGCCGCTCGCCGTCCGACACGGCGGCGAAGATGCCGGCGCAGTTCACGACGGCCGGCTTGCCGATCTCGCGCAGCAGGATCGAGGCGTGGCTCAGCTCGCCGCCGATCTCGGCCACGACGCCGGCGACGCGCGGGAAGACGACCGACCAGGAGGGTTCGAGCGCGGGGACGACCAGGATCGACGCGGGGTCCAGGGGCGCGGTCGAGCGCAGCAAGGCCACGAGGTCGGAGGCCTTGCGCACCGGACCTTCGACCACGGCC
>CAYGPA010000721.1:0-1989 GCA_964351535.1 uncultured Planctomycetaceae bacterium | reverse complement strand
CCTATTCCGCCTCGAAGGCGAAATCGAGCTCCGTGGTGCCCGAGAGGCCGTATTCGCTATCGACCTCGGTGCCGAACATGACGAGCTCGAGGGTGGCCTGGATCGAGGTGTCGAGCTCGAGGCGCAGGCTGCGCGCATGGCCTGCGTCCAGGCTCCAGAGGCAGCGCCCGCCGCCCTCGACGGTCCAGTCGGAGAACAGCCGGAACGCTTCCGGCACCTCTCCCCCGCCGGCTTCCAGGAGGTCCGCGACGCGCTCCCCGAGCTCGCGCGAGAACGAGGCCTCGAGCTCGAGCTCGAGGATGGCGAGCTTCTCGCCCTCTTCTTCGACGGTCTCGGTCCAGACGACGCGCAGCTCCCCGTCGACGTCACCGACGCACTCCGCCGCGCTGCAGAGCGACCCGCAGAGGATCTCGAGCGTCCCCATGCCCATGCCGCCTTCCGGGAGTTCGACGAGCTCGAGGGACAGCGCACCGCCGGGCGCGAGGAGCGCGGCCAGCCCTTCGCCCTCGACCTCCCACGCGTCGCCCTCGGCGACCTCGCCGTCGGGCATCACGACCAGCAGGTCCAGGTCGTGCAGGAGCCTGTCGAGCAGGGCGGTGTCGCCGCCGCTCTCGAGCTTGACGGCGTAGGCCTGGTCCTCGTCGTCCCACTCCAGCTGCAGCTCGGCGTCGACGAGCGGCGAGACCATCTCCACCTCGTACTCCTCCTCCAGACCGTCGACCGCGAACTGGTGCCGCGCCGCGGAAGCGCCCTCCAGGATCGTGCGCGCGATCCGGGTCGCGCGTCCGCCGTCGACCGCCTGCAGCTCGTCGCGGACCGCGAAGACGCGCGTCAGCTCCGCCTCGATGCGGGGCAGCTGATCTCCGCCGCCGCGCCCGCCGGTGCTCTCGATCATCTCGACGAGCTCCCAGCGGGTCGTCTCGCGAAACTCGCGCGTCAGCACGGTCTCGGGAGCGGCGTGGAACGAGAGGTCCTGAGCGGGCAGCGCGCAGAGGGTCGCCGCCGCGAGAAGGGCTCGGGTGTGCATGGTGGGTCCTGGGTGACCGGTTGCCTTGGCCTGGGTGGCGGATGGACTGGGAAGGGGCGCCGGTGGGCTTCCCGAGGGTATCCGTGGGGTGCGCCCGCGCCCAATCGACCCAGTACGGGCATGTCCGGCACCTATTGCGGCGCGGACCGCACTTCTGCCGGGCCGACCCCTCAGTCCCGTCGCCAGGCGTTCATGCGGTCGAAGAGGCGCCCCCGCAGCTCGGTCGCGGGCAGGCGCTCCTGCTCCATCGAATCGCGGTCGCGCAGGGTGACCACGCCGTCGGACAGCGTGTCCCCGTCGATGGTGACGCACCACGGCGTTCCGACCTCGTCCTGCCGGCGGTAGCGGCGGCCGATGGCGGCCTTCTCGTCGTAGAAGGTCGAGAAGCCGGCCATGCGCAGCTCCTGCTCGATCTCGTGGGCCTTCTCCGGCATCCCGTCCTTCTTGACGAGCGGGAAGACGGCCACGGTGATCGGCGCGATCTGCGGATGGAAGCGCAGCAGGACGCGCGTGTCCTTCTCGAGCTCCTCCTCGCGGTAGGCGTCGATCAGGAACGTCAGCGCCATGCGGTTGATGCCGCCGGCGGGCTCGATCACGTACGGAACGTAGTGTTCCTTGGTCTGCGGATCGAAGTACTCGAGGCGCGTGCCCGAGGCCTCGGAGTGGCGCTTCAGGTCGAAGTCCGTACGGCAGGCGATGCCCTCGAGCTCGCCCCAGCCGAAGGGATACTCGTACTCGATGTCCGACGTGCCGGTCGAGTAGTGCGCCAGCTCCTTCTGGCCGTGCTCGCGCATGCGCAGCTTCGCGGGATCGATGCCGAGGCGCACGTACCAGTCGAAGCGTTCCTTCTTCCAGTACTCGTACCAGGTGTCGTTCTCGTCCGGCGGCACGAAGAACTCCATCTCGGCCTGCTCGAACTCGCGCGTGCGGAACACGAAGTTGCCGGGCGTGATCTCGTTGCG
>CAYGPA010000720.1:0-1993 GCA_964351535.1 uncultured Planctomycetaceae bacterium | reverse complement strand
GATCGCCGAGCTCGAGGCGGCGATCGGTCCGCAGCGCACCTGGAGCTTCGGCGCCGACGTCGACGCCCAGTTCCGCCACGACGCGCTGATGCGGCTCTCGAGCGAGCTGCGCGAGTTCACGGACCCCGCGGCCGGAGTCGTGGCGGACGTCGCCCGACGCCTGGATCTGTCGCGCCGGATCCGGAAGGCGTCCCTGGACGACCACGCCGAGGCCTGGCGCGCAGCCGTCGAGCGCATCGCGACCAACCCGCTCTACGCGGGCTTCGAGCTGCCCCTCCAGGTCGGCCTGATTCCGCTCGGCGCCGACCCGCGCTCGACCCTCGAGGAGTTCCTCGTCTGGGAGACGCAGACCGACTCGACCCCGGGACGCGGCGCGGGCGGGCAGCTCGCCATCGAAGGCGAGACGGGCGTGATCCTCGTGCTCGTCCCCCCCGGCTCGTTCCTGATGGGCGCCCAGCCGCATGATCCCTCCCAGCCCAACTTCGACCCCGAGGCCGACCGCTACGAGAGCCCCGTGCGCGACGTGGAGCTCGACGCCTACTTCATCTCGAAGTTCGAGCTGACGCAGACGCAGTGGATGCGCGCGACGGGCCGCAACCCCAGCGCGTACCCCATGGGATTCAACAGCGGCTTCCTGCCCCGGCCCATCGACGCGCGGCATCCGGTCGAGCAGGTCAGCTGGCTGGACTGCGAGCAGACGCTGCGGCGCCTGGGGCTCGTCATCCCGACCGAGGCCCAGTGGGAGTGCGCCGCGCGCGCGGGACTCGACACGCTCTACACCGGGACCTCCGACGTGAGCGAGCTGCGCCGCTTCGCGAACATCGCCGGCGACGAGGTGCGCGGCATCTGGCCGAACTTCGATCCGGAGCACGTCGACGAGTTCATCGTCCACGGCCCGGTCGGCTCCTTCGAGCCCAACGCGTTCGGCCTGTACGACACGACGGGAAACGTCTGGGAGTGGACCCGGGATCGCTTCGCCTCGTACTACGTCGACCCGCGCCCGGGCGACGGCGAGCGCTCCTCGATCTCCGAGAACCGCACCTACCGCGGCGGCTCGTCCGGACAGCGAGCCCCCGAGCAGCGCCTCTCCAACCGCACGGAGGTCAACGACGACCTGCGCTTCAACGGGCTGGGAGTCCGACCGGCGCGACCCGTCGTGCGCTGAGCCCGACTGGACGCGCCCCGCCAAGCTCGCGCCCGCCGGCGAGTCTCGGGAAGCGCGGGCGGCGGACTCAGTAGACCTTCACCTTGCAGGAGCCGCCGTGCTTCTGGTGGTAGTCCTGGTGGTACTCCTCGGCCGGCCAGAACGGCGCGCCGGGCGCGAGGATCTGCGTCACGATGCGGCGGTCGGTGAAGCGCTCGGTCTTGGCCAGGTCGGCGACGAACTTCTTCGCGGCCTGCTGCTGCGCGGCGTCGGCGGCGAAGATCGCGGAGCGGTACTGCTCGCCGAAGTCGGGACCCTGGCGGTTCAGCGTCGTCGGGTCGTGGTTGTCGAAGAAGACCTTCAGGAGCGCTTCGTAGGAGGCGATCGCGGGCGCGAAGGTGATCTCGACCGTCTCCGCGTGCCCGGTGTCGCCGCGGCAGATGGCCTTGTAGGTGGGCTTCTCGAGCTGGCCGCCCATGTAGCCCGACACGGCCGAGACGACGCCGGGGATCTGCTCGAAGACGTCCTCGACGCCCCAGAAGCAGCCGCCGGCGAAGTAGGCCTTCTCGAGGGGCAGGGGCTGCGACTCCTCCGGCAGCGGCTCGCCGTCGGGGATGAAGCGCAGCGAGGCGGAGTTGATGCAGTAGCGCTTGCCCGTCGGCCGCGGGCCGTCGTCGAACACGTGCCCGAGGTGGGCGCCGCTGCGCGCGTCGAGCACCTCGGTGCGCACCATGCCGTGCGTCGCGTCGCGCTTCAGCACGACGTGCGCCGGATCGACCGGTCGCGTGAAGGAAGGCCAGCCGGTGCCGGAGTCGAACTTGTCGTCCGAGCGGAAGAGCGGCAGCCCGC
>CAYGPA010000719.1:0-1994 GCA_964351535.1 uncultured Planctomycetaceae bacterium | reverse complement strand
CATGCTCGAGGGCGCGCGCGGCTTCCTGCAGAGCAAGATCGCCCGCGTCCTGAAGACGCGCCGCCTGCCGCGCATCGTGTGGACGTACGACGAGTCCATCGAGCAGGCCGCGAACATGGATCGGCTGATCTCCGAGGCCAAGCAACGCGACGAGCAGATCCACCAGCTGGGCTTCGCCCCGGACTCCCCCGCCGGCGAGGAGTGGGAACAGGAGTACGAGGAGTTCTCCGGCGACGAGGACGACGCGGGCGACGCGACGTCGAGCTGAACGGCCGCTTCCGCTCCGGCTCGCGGCCTGCGGCGACTCTGGAGGAAGAGGACCACGCGAACGCGCGCCGTCGGGGGTCACCGAATCGCGCAAAACTGGCGGGACCGACGGCGCCGTGCGAAGGGTTGCGCGGTCGCCGATTCGCGCGGAACAATGGCCTGATGGCACGCGAAGACTCCTCGGCCGCGAGTGACGCGAACGAGCTGGACGCGCACACGCTGCTGCCGCTCGTCTACCGCGCGCTCCATCAGGTCGCCGAGGAGCACATGCGGCGCCAGGGCGCGGGGCACACGCTGCAGCCGACGGCGCTCGTGCACGAGGCCTGGCTGCGCATGGCGCAGCGCGGCGAGAATCGACGCGGCGCCTGGCGCAGCGAGACGCACTTCTCGCGCTCGGCGGCGCGGACCATGCGCTCGGTCCTCGTCGACCATGCGCGCAAGCGACTCGCGCTCAAGCGGCAGCGTCCGGAGAGCGGAACCACGCCGATGGACGCCTTCGTCGAGCTCTACGAGGAGCGCGTCGACCTGCTGGCCCTCGACGAGGCCCTGACTCTCCTCGACGACCGCGAGCCCCGCCAGGCGGAGATCGTCGAGCTGCACTTCTTCGGCGGACACCCCTTCGAGCGCGTCGCGCAGCTGCTCGGCGTGTCGGAGGCGACCGTGAAGCGCGACTGGCGGCGCGCGCGCGAGTGGATCCGCGGGCGCATCGACGCGGGAGGCGAGAGCCCGTGAAGTCCCCGGGCAGCACGTCGGGCTTCCTCGAGCCGCCGGACGGCGCCGCGGTGGCCGCCGCGCTGCACCGGATGCTGCACGAGCAGCTCGCGGGCAAGCGGGTGGGATCCTTCACGCTCGAGAAGGTCCTCGACACCGGCGGCATGGGCGCCGTGTTCGAGGCCGTGCAGGAGGCGCCGCGCCGCAAGGTGGCGGTCAAGGTGCTGCGCGCCGACGTGCTGTCGACGCGCAGCATGCGTCGCTTCCGGCTCGAGGAGGAGCTGCTCGCCAAGCTGCGCCACCCCGGCATCGCCGAGATCTACGACGCGGGCGTCCTCGGTCCCGACTGCGGCTCCTGGAGCGGACTGCCGTGGTTCGCGATGGAGTTCATCGACGGCGCCACGTCGCTGCTCGCGTACGCCGAGCGCCGGAACCTCTCCGACCAGGAGCGCGTGCGCCTCCTGACCGAGACCTGCGCCGCCGTCGGCCACGCCCACGCGCACGACGTCGTGCACCGCGACCTGAAACCCGGCAACGTCCTGGTCGATTCCGACGGGCGCGCCAAGGTGATCGACTTCGGCGTCGCGCGCGCCACGGAGCTGGACGACTGCGGAACGGCGCCCGGCACGGCCTCGGGCGAGATCGTCGGCACGATGCGCTACATGAGCCCCGAGCAGGCCGGCGCGCGGGGCGCGGCCGTCGGACCGTGGACCGACGTGTACGCCCTGGGCGTCCTGGGGTTCGAGCTCCTGACCGGACGCCATCCGTGCGAACCGCGGGGCGACTCGCTGCCCGAGCTCGCGCGCTCCCTCGAGACCGCGCAGCCGCTCGAGCTGCGCCGCGTCGCCCCCCACCTCGACCGCGACCTGGGCACGGTGCTCGCGAAGGCGATCGAGCGCGACCCGCGGGCGCGCTACCGCGACGCGGACGAGCTGGCCCAGGACCTGCAGCGCACGCTGGACCGCCGCCCGGTGCGCGCGCGCCGACGCGGACTCGCGGCGCGGCTGGTGCGGCGC
>CAYGPA010000718.1:0-1999 GCA_964351535.1 uncultured Planctomycetaceae bacterium | reverse complement strand
GAGCGGCAGCGCATCTCGACCGACACGGGCGAGGCGCAGCCGCCGAGGGCTCCGGGCGTGACGGGCACGTTGGCAGGGTCGGTCAGCGCGACGAAGATCGCGTTCTCGCCCGGTGAGAGGATCCCGGCCTGCCCATTGGCGAAGCTCGCGTTCGTGGGGACGCCCATGAGCGGGTCCGCCAGCGTCCACGTCCAACCCGTGTACTGGTAGACGTACGGGTTGTGCGCCCAGTGGATCCGCCCGAACTGCCCCAGGTCCTGCACGTCGGCGTCGACGAGGAAGACCTCGTCGGGGCGTCCCGGCAACCCGGAGTCGACCTCCCGGCGCAGCTCGGCGGGCGTGGGCGTCGTGCCCGTGACGCTCCGCGGGTGCCTCAGGCGGAACACGGGCAGGACCTCGGCGTTCGCCGTGTGCCGGTGGCAGTGGGTGCCGAACACGCCGCGGAATTGGAACTGCTCCATCACCGACCGGCTGATGGGCAGCGAGCCGTTGGCGTACTCCATCTCCATCTCGCCGAGGGTCCCGCTCCAGTAGGACGATCCCTGTGTGCTCTGCACCGCGGCGGGAGGTCCAGACGCCGGGGGCGCGGCCGGAGCCGGTGGCGGAATCGAGCTGCCGGGGGCCGGCGGATTGTTCGGGTCGTCGATATTGTCGCCGCTGAAGCCGACCGGGGTCAGGGCGTCGTAGGCCCGCCGGCACCAGGCGTCGTCGTTGCGCACGAGGAAGTTGCCGACGATGTCGTCGTAGCGAATCCACTCGGTCAGCCCGGGCGAACCGTCCGCCGGCATGATCTGGGCGAACTCGGAGCGCCCCGGGAGCGGCTGGAGGAACGACGACCCCCCGCCGGTCACGCGCACCGAGATCGGCATCACGAAGATTCGCCCGCCCAGAACCGTCTCCAGCGGAACGCCGCGCGCGGTGGCGTTCCACGTCAGGACGAACGCGCGCCGATCGTTCGGAGCGTTCGTGTTCCTCCACTGGATCTGATTCCCGCGGCGTCCGATCAGCAGGACGTCGTTCTGAATGCCGGTGTACTCGACGATCTCGTAGCCCGAGAGCGGATAGCCGCCGGTGGTCACGGGCGGTGACGCCGTCGCCCCGAGGAATCCCGTCCAGGTCGTGAGCTGCTGCGCCATCAGCAGGAACCCACCATTGGGGTCGAAGGTCTCCTGGACGAACTGTGCAGGGTTGCCCTGGTTCAGGCCGTCGGCGGGCCGGACGCGGATGTTGGTCATCACGCCGGCGTCGACGCCCGCGCCGAGGTTGTAGCCCGGATCCACCGTCACGCCTTCGCCCTGGCCACCGCCGTCGGGATCGCCGAAGCCGATGCCCTCGACGATACCCACGCGGAACAGGCCGAGGTCCGCGCCCAGAGCACCGGATCCGGCCGGGACGTTGGAGCCGAGCTCCTTGCTGTAGCCGTAGAGCTGCACGGACGCGCCGGCACCGTGGTTGATGTCCTTCAGCAAGCCGACGCTGGCGGGCACCCCCTGCTGCAGGAACACGGTCTTGTCGCGCGCGACGCGGCCGCCGAATCCGTCCTGGGGATCGTAGGCGGCCTGCAGGCCGTTGCCCGTCACGGTGCACTCGATCACCTCGTCGCCCATGCGCACGACCACCGGACCGCCCGTGGCGAAGCCCTCGGCGTCCTCCAGCGCGATCGACCCGGAGCCTTCGGGCGCGCCGCCCGGTGCGCGCGTCAAACCCGGATAGCGCACGCCGTACGAGCGACCGTCGATCAGCATCGTCATCTGATCCGGGCGGTTGCCGCGCACGTCGACCGAGACGTGGGTCCAGGTATCGGGCGCCAGGCCGGGGCCGTCGCCGGGCTGCAGGGCGAAGCGCGCCTGGCCGACCTCGTCGAAGGCAGTCTGCTTGTTGTCTCCCGCCGCATCGAACACGCTGAGGACCAGGTCCTGGCCCTTGATTTCGAGCGTCACGCGGTCCGCCTCGAGCGAGTTCGAGCCCACGTCGAGCAGCACGCCGTCGGTCAGCGCCT
>CAYGPA010000717.1:0-2004 GCA_964351535.1 uncultured Planctomycetaceae bacterium | reverse complement strand
AGTCGAGCACCGGCGTGTGGGCGTACGGGAAGCCGGCTGGATCCGTGTACTGGTTCTGCGCGTCGTAGGCCGCGAGCTGCTCCAGGCCGACGTCGTCGAGGACGATCGCGAGCACGTTGGGCGCTTCGCTCGCGTGGCGCTCGAGCGCCGTCGGTTCGACGAGCTGCCGGGGTGCCGCCGTGGCGGAGACCGGACCTTCGACGGCGGCGGCCAGTGCAAGAACCCAGTAGAGGCAGTTCATCATGATCACGCGCAGTCTCGGTACCTGGTACCGGACGGTGTCGATTTCGTCCACCCTTCAGGAGAACCGGGGCGTGGATATTCCCGCGCGCGCAAGCCGCGTCCATCGCCCCGAGCGGCCGGTTCCCGGCTAGACTGAGCCCCGTTCTTGCTCGAACGGGAATCCCTGCGAATGTCCACGAGAATCACGCTGGTCGTCATGCTCGCCGCTACGGCGGTCGCGGACGCGCAGACGCGGCTCACCACGCGTCGCGTCGCCCATCAGCTGACGGCTCCGCTGTACGTGACGTCTCCGCCCGGCGATCCCGATCGCCTCTACGTCGTCGAGCAGAACGGCCGCGTGCAGGTCGTCGAGAACGGCGTCCCGGCCTTCCCGCCCTTCTTGAACGTCCCGGGTGCCACGACGACCGGCGGCGGGCAGGGCATCCTCGGCTTCGCGTTCCATCCCGACTACCAGAACAACGCGCAGTTCTACGTCTACTACACGGGCCAGGTCGCGGGCGGGGGACCGGCGGACGCGATCGTGTCGCGCTTCACCGCGCTGTCGCCCTACGCAGCCGATCCGACGTCGGAGACGATCCTCCTGACGCAGGCGCAGCCGTACGAGAACCACAACTCCGGCAACCTGCAGTTCGGGCCCGACGGGTATCTGTACGTCGGGATGGGGGACGGCGGCTCGCAGGGCGATCCGGAGTGCCGCGCGCAGGACGGCACCACGCTGCTCGGCAAGATCCTGCGGCTCGACGTCGACCGCGGTGACCCCTATGCGATCCCGCCGGACAACCCGTTCGTGGGGAACCCGGCGTTCCTGGACGAGATCTGGGCCTACGGCCTGCGCAACCCCTGGCGCTTCAGCTTCGACCTGCAGACCGGCGACCTGTGGCTGACCGACGTCGGGCAGGACGCGCTCGAGGAGGTCGACTTCGCGCCCGCCGGCGGACCGGGCGGCGAGAACTACGGCTGGCGCGTCATGGAGTCCTCCGCGTGCTTCGACGCGACCGGCTGCACGCCGACGCCGCCCGCGTGCGGCGACCCCTCGCTCGTGCTGCCGATCCACGAGTACCCGCACACCGAAGGGCGCTGCGCGATCACCGGCGGCTACGTCTATCGCGGGTGCGCGATCCCGGACCTCTTCGGCACGTACTTCTACGCCGACTTCTGCACCGCGCGCATCTGGTCCTTTCGCTACGACGGCGCGACCGTGACGGACTTTCAGGAGCGCACGGCGGAGCTCGGCGTCAGCCAGGGAGGCTTCTCGATCGACCTGATCACGTCGTTCGGCCAGGACGCGCGCGGCGAGCTCTACCTCTGCGACCAGGGCGGCGAGGTGTTCGTGATCGAGCCCGCGGGCCCCGTTCCCACGTCGTACTGCAACGGCAAGACCAGCTCGCAGGGCTGCGTCCCCTTCATCTGCGCCGCGGGGACGCCCAGCGTGACCTCCACGGGCTCCTTCTCCGTTCGCGCGCGCCAGGTGGTCCCGCTCGAGTCCGGCTTCCCGATCTACGGTTTCGGCAAGACGATGCTGCCGTTCCACGCGGGCACGCTGTGCGTGAAGGCGCCGCTCCAGCGCGTACTGCCCGCGAAGCTCGCGACCTCGGGCGATCCCCTGCCGTGCCAGGGCGTGATGAAGCGCAACTTCAACAACTACATCCAGAGCTCCATCGACCCGCTCCTGACCGCCGGCCAGACCGTCTTCATCCAGTGGCGGCAGCGCGACTTCCTCGACCCGACGGGCTTCGGCGACAACCTGACCGACGCCCTGAC
>CAYGPA010000716.1:0-2013 GCA_964351535.1 uncultured Planctomycetaceae bacterium | reverse complement strand
CAGGGCGCCTCGCCCGTCTCCTTCACCGAGGTCGCCGCCGACGCCGGCCTGCGCCACGCCCACGGCGACCCCGCGCAACCCCTGCCCGGCTTCGAGCGCCCGTTCATGAGCGGCGGCGCGGCCGCCGGCGACTTCGACGGGGACGGCTGGGCGGACCTCTACTTCACGCGAGTCGGCGACGACGACCTGCTGTACCGCAACCTCGGCGTGGACGCGGAGGGCGCACACCTCGGGTTCGAGGACGTCAGCGCGTCCGCCCTACCGAACCCGCAGCCTTGGACGCACACCAACGGCGTCGCCTGGGGCGACATCGATGGGGACGGGGACCTCGACCTGTACGTCACGACGCTCTTCTGGTCGCGGTACCTGCTGTTCGTGAACGACGGGGCCGGGCACTTCACCGAGGAGGCTCTGGAGCGCGGCGCGTCGATCGAGAGCGGCTTCCCTCACCACGGCTTCAGCCCGGCCTTCGGCGACTTCGATCGCGACGGCCACCTCGACCTCGCCGTGGCCGAGTGGGGCTTCCAGTTCCCGAACCGCTCGCACGCGCGCCTCCTGCGCAACCGCGGCCGCGCGGCGCCCGGACACTTCGAGGACGTGACGCTCGCCGCCGGAGTGTCGATCGACGACAGCGTGGCGACCGGCCCCACGGGAGACTTCCCCGGCGTGTTCGCGTTCTCGCCGCGCTTCGGCGACCTCGACGGCGACGGCTGGCCCGACCTGACGATGGCGAACGACTTCGCGACCAGCCGGCTCTTCTGGAACGAGGGCGACGGGACCTTCAGCGACGGGACGCTCGGCGCCGGCGTCGCCACCGACGAGAACGGCATGGGCTCGACGCTGGGCGACTTCGACGGCGACGGGCGGCTGGACTGGTTCGTGACGTCGATCTACGACCCGCTGGCGCTCTGCGCGCAGGGCGGCTGCAACTGGGGCACGACGGGGAACCGCCTCTACCGCAACGACGGCGGGCGCGCGTTCGTGGACGCCACGGACGCGGCCGGCGTGCGCGACGGCGGCTGGGGCTGGGGGGCGAGCTTCCTCGACTTCGACTGCGACGGCCTGCTCGACCTCGCGATGACCAACGGCATCGACTTTCCGTTCACGCAGATCGACGCGCCCTTCGAGACCGACCCCGTGCGCCTGTGGCACAACCGCGGTGGCAGCTTCGCGGAGGTCTCCGCGTCCGCGCGCATGGTCGACCGCGGCTCCGGCAAGGGCCTGGTCGTCCTCGACTTCGACCGCGACGGCGACCCCGACGTGCTGATCGTCAACAACCTCGCGCGCCCGCGCCTCTACCGCAACGAGGGCGCGGCCGACAACGGCTGGCTGCGCGTCGCACTGCGCGGCAGCCGCTCGAACACCCACGGCATCGGCGCGCGCGTCGAGCTGCAGGCAACTCCCGGCGGCCCCTGGCAGGTGCGCGAGCTCGACGGCGGCAGCAACTACCTCTCCCAGAACGAACCCGTCGCCCAGTTCGGCCTGGGCCCCGGCACGCATCCCGTCGCGCGCCTGCGCATCCGCTGGCCCAGCGGCATCGTGCAGGAGCTGCGCGACGTCGAGCGCGACGCGGAGCGCGTCGTGCGCGAGCCCGCGGCGCGCGTGCGTCTGCGGCGACCCTGAACGCGAGCGCCCCGGCTCACTGCGGGTCGTCGGAGCCCAGGCGCAGGCGGGAGGCGAGGGTGTTGGCGTTGACGCCGAGCCGTTCGGCGGCGCCGCCCGGGCCGAACACGCGGCCATCGGCGCGTTCGAGGGCCAGCTCGAGGTTCAGGCGCTCGAACTGGCGTAGCTGGGCCTCGGTGGGGAGCTGGCCCGGATCGGCGTCCCGCGAAACTCTGCCCGCGGCGTCCCGCGAAACTCTGCCCGCGGCGCCCCGCGAAACTCTGCCCGCGGCCTCCGGCGGGACTCTGCCCGCGGCCTCCGGCGAAACTCTGCCCGCGGGCCGGAGCCCCGCAGGCCCGGGCGCGACACCGGACGGGTAGACTGTGGCGATGGCTCACCAGCAGGTCGTCC